>JAQVXL010000116.1 GCA_028709235.1 Desulfotomaculaceae bacterium | reverse complement strand
CGGCAGCGGCGCCGCGGTTACGGGTAAGGTCTTCGGTATGACCAGGGTGCCTGTGGTGAAGAACCAGTCTATTCCCGCTTATGACCCGCGCGCGGTTAAAGGTGTCGGCCTGACTTATGCCACGTCTCCGATGGGCGCCGACCACACCGCGGGCTATGCTGTCACGGCCAATATCCTGAAAGTCGGCGGTTTTATTGACCCCTTAAAGAAAGATGGTCAGGTGGAACTGTCCCGCAACCTGCAGATTGCCACAGCCGCAGTTGACAGCACCGGGATGTGCCTGTTTATCGCCTTCGCTATCCTGGATATCGCCGACGGCTTCAACGCCTTGATTGATATGCTCAACGCCCAGTACGGGCTGTCTCTCACCGCTGACGATGTAACCGCCCTCGGCAAGGCTGTCCTTAAGGTGGAGCGCGGTTTCAACGAGAGGGCCGGATTCACCAAAGCCCATGACCGCCTGCCGGAATTTTTCGATGAGGAGTGCCCGCCGCACAACACCACCTGGGACTTCACAGACGAGGAAATCGACAAGGTGTTTAATTTTTAAGACCAGACGCCAAACAGGATATGTTCAGATATAGAGTAATAAGCCTGATTCCGTAATGGAATCAGGCTTATTAATAATGAAACATACCAGTTATAATCAGGTGGTGACTTCGATCCCCTTTTGTATTTTTCGCCAGTGATAAAGGTGATTAACATTATAGAGTTTTTTTAGCGTTCAAGTAAAGTGTTCAGGGGGCAATAATTCTGTTGTACTGCAGGTTTCTCTTTGTTATTATAAGATCATGATTTTGGGGTATTTTAAACCCACAAGTTGGGCGCTTGTGGGTTTTGACATGGGAGGAATTTCAAGTGGCACATAACAGTGAGTCGGCTATTAAAGCCGCATTAGTCGCCAACGGGCTGATCGCCTCCATGAAACTGGTCGGGGCGGTCTTAAGCGGCAGCGCTTCCATGATGGCGGAGTTTAAGCATTCCCTGGGGGACTGGGCTAACGGTTTCTTCCTCCTGATCGGAATCAGGCAGTCGCAGAGGCCCAGCGATGATCGCTACCAGTTTGGCCATGGCAAAAGGGTTTTTTTCTGGAGTTTTATCGCCAGCCTGGGTATGCTTTTCATTGGGGGAGCGCTTTCCATATACGGTGGCATTTTAAAATTTTCGCACCCTGAACCACTGGAGCATGTTAGTCTGAACGTGGGTATCATCGCTCTGAGCATATTGTTTGAGTGTTATTCTTTTTATATGGCCGCCAGTGCCATATTGAGTGAGGCCGGCGTGGAAGCGCGTGGTTTAACAATGATCCCCCGGGTTATACCACTGTTGGCTAAGTCCACACCGGCTACCCGCTTCATCTTCCTGGAAGACACCGCTGCTCTTTTAGGCCTGATCATTGCTGGAGCAGCCATCCTGCTGACACAGGCTACCGGAAATATCATATTTGACGGCGTCGCTTCTATCGTTATCGGAATTTTACTGTTTTTCATCGGTTTTGGCACCGCCAGGGAAAACGCTTCAGCGATTCTTGGAGAATCAGCGGATCCCTCGCTTGTTAAGGAAGTCGGGGACTTTGTCATGACCATACCCGGCGTGATAGACATCCACAATGTGCGTTCCATGTGTGTGGGCCCTAACAACTATCTTATCGAAATGGTGGTAGAAGCCGATGAGAAAAGCAAACTGGAGGACTGTGATGATATCGGCTTCTGTGTGAAAAGGATGATCAAAGCAAGATTTAAGGAAATACCTTTTGCCCATATCTCGGTAATAGCTGATGACAAGGAGAGACAGTGGGGCAGGGATTAAAGTTCCGGTGTTTTTAGAGAAAGTTGAGCCAGCGGTAAAAGCCGGAAAACCACCTGGGCGTTTTTCGATGTAGAGATTTTTAAAGTACGGGATTGTTCGGAATACTCCGAGTTGAAACCAAAAATATTTTGCAAAAAGCCCAGGCTCAGATAAGATGTGTCGTTATGTATAAAAATGTTGGCCGGAGTTTCCGCAACAACTCCGTTGATTTTGGACGGGTCTCCGTTAACGGGAATTGATACCTGCTTATCTTTTATTTTTATTTCAACCGCTTTGGCATCATCATTCCAGCTCACCGTCGCGCCTGCGGCGGTGCAGAATGGACGGACCGGGACCAGCAGGTTTTGGCCGTCTTTAAGAGTGGCCAGGGATTCGGGCAAATTGAGAGGTTTGCCGTTGAACTGAACCGCCAGGTTGTATCTAACCACCTGCCCTTTGTTTGGGTCTATGGGAGCTTTCAGCGCCAGGGTTCTGCTTCCTTCCTCACTGCTTTGTTCAAACTCAAAAAAATTCCTTAAATAATAGTCGGGAACATAAATCATATTGTCAAGCAGGAAAGGCGCGTCGCTGGCTTCATAGGTTTTGGTGTTTACTGTGACAGCCCTGCTGCCTGGTCTTATCAACACTTCCCGTTCAATGTTTGCAACAAGCAGGGCGCCGGCGGAGTCATCCCAGTCCAGTCGGTACCCCAGGGGGGAGGCAATCTGCCTCAAAGGCAGGTAAGTAACCTCGCCGGCCTGTACAGGCCCAAGATGAGGGGGGAATTCGGGCGCCATACCGTTGACAGTGACGTTATTGTATTTTTTCAGAGCCGACAGGTCCTGGTCAATGTTTACTATTTCAACTTCTGTGCCCACCGGAATACGTTCGTACAGCCAGACAATATCTTCATTGTACATCCTAATACAGCCGGAGGAGGCGTAGGTTCCGATAGAGTACGGGGCATTGTTGCCATGCACGCCGTAACTGCTGCCGCCTGTACCCAGCGCGTTAATTCCTAGCCAGCGGGGCCCCAATGGATTTTCCGGAACACCTCCGGGGATAAGAGGACCACCGTCAGGGTGCCGCCAGGCAGGGTAGACCAACTTAACTACTACCCGCCAGTCTCCCTCCGGTGTAAATTGAGGCTGGCGCCCGGTGGCCACCGGAAAAACATCCAGAAGGTACCCGTTTTCAAAAAGGGCCAGCTGATTTGTCCCCTTGTTTATTAGTACTCTGGGCTCGGTCAGCGCACCCTGCGGGTACATAAGCAAAAAGGCCAGCTGTAAGGCTGTTAGTATTAATATAAGCCTGGGCTTTAAAATAGGTATCACACCCCCTTGCCAAAAAAGGGACTTCACCTGTTAATGGGAGAAGATTTCTAGTCTCGTGTAAGAAATTACCATTTGTCACAAGGCAAAGTTACATGAATTATTTGACGGGATATGCTTTTTTAATAAGCCATTAAGGTTTCAGATCCGCGAAACGATCCTTTAAGAAATAATTATGAGAGATCCGGAGCGGGCAGAATTAAAAAAATGAAATATAAGATTGGAATATTTTGTTCGCCAAAAATAAAAGCGAGGCCGTGCGACCCCGCTAAAAATGCCTAAGTTTTTTTGGATTTAATCAGGCCAGGCGTTTTCTTTCAGTGGTTAAGAAATATTCATGTCAATTCAAATGGTCTGTGTTGGTATAATTCAATATTATCTTTTTTGCCGGCAATTGAACAATAGCAGGCGATGACGGTATTTCTGCGCCGCATTCCTGGCAGATCCAGGTGTTGTCATAGTCCGCGCTATACCAGATCGTGCCGCAGTGAGGACATATTCTTGCATCCAATGTAACCACCCCTTGTAATTTTAACAAGTATTCACTAAATATGACAACGAGATATAAAATCGAAATATAGACTATTCTGGAGTTTATTTGATTTGTTAAATAAAAATAAGCACGGCATGGGTTTCACGCCGTGCCAGAAGAGGGGATTCCGACCTGTAAA
>JAQVXL010000115.1 GCA_028709235.1 Desulfotomaculaceae bacterium | reverse complement strand
CCAGCAATTTGTTAATATAATTCCTGGTCCGGTCGGCGCCTTCCAACCCCAAAAGATAGCGATCGCAAGCAGATTCAAGCCCGGCCCGGCCGTATCTCTCCGAAATATAACCTAAGAGATGAGCGGTATCACGCCCCTGGGGATAAACACGCTTATTTTTTTCACCGCTTAAATCGGTCGCTGCCAGGACAACCTCATTTTTATCATATATCGTGCCCCGCCGGATTTGACCTTCGTATTCTTGTAAGCGCCGGTTATAGGGATCCGCCGCAATAACAGGCCCTCTGACAACATTTAGGTATGAAAGGTAAAAAACAAGAATAGCCAGCAGGCAGATAATCAGTATACCTAGCCTTCTTATGTTTTGCTTCATAAGCTGTCGTTTGCCTCATGAGAAATATTCAACAATAACCCAAGCAGGATAAAGTTTGCCAGCAGGGAACTGCCTCCATAACTGATATACGGCAGGGTCACCCCCGTTAAAGGTAGAAGCCTGGTTACCCCGGCAATAATGACAAAGGTCTGCAAGCCTAATAGTGACGTCAGCCCGATAGCTGTCAGGGCCGAAAACTCATCCCTGGCGTGCAAAGCTATTTTTATACCTCTGAAAATAAGAATCATAAACAATATTATAATACCGGCTCCACCCAGCAGGCCCAGCTCTTCGCAAATAGCCGAGAAAATAAAGTCAGAATGCACAAGGGGTATATAACCGGGGTATCCCTGTCCAAAACCGGCGCCCAGGATTCCGCCGGAACCAATGGCAAAAAGAGACTGGGTAATCTGATAGCCAATGTTGTCAATATATGGCCACGGGTTCAGCCATATTAACACTCTATCCCGCACATGATCAAATAAAAAGTAACTTACTGAAGCGCCTGCCATAAAAAACCCCAGCCCGAAGAGAATATAAAATATCCTCGCGGTGGCGGCATATACCATAGCTAGAAAGGTGCCAAAATAAATCAAGGCGGCGCCGAGATCGCGCTGAAAAACTAAAAGCAACAGGGATATACCCCACATCACAACCATAGGAGCACACTCCCGCGGGTCGGGCAGTGAAACCCACCCCAGACTCCTGGTACCCGCGGATAAAACAGCCCTGTTTTCAGCAAGATAGCTGGCCAGAAAAAGCACTAAAAGAATTTTAACAAATTCCGATGGCTGCAACTGAAAAAAGCCGAAGTCCAGCCAGCTTTTCGCGCCACCCTGCACCTTACCGAAAAATATGGGCAGGATTAAAGCAATTAAGCCAAGCAGCGCGTATATATATTTGTAGTCGCCCAGGAAACGGAAATTCACCAGCACACGCGATGTAAAAACCAGTGTTCCCAACCCGAGTAAAATCCATATAAATTGACGTATGCCATAGTACGGGTCTAACCTGAAGAGAAATACCAGACCTGTTGAGATAAGTACTGCAGTGACAGGAAGCAAATAATGATCGCCCCTGAAACCGCTGGCTTTCCAATAAATATGAATAAGCAAAAAGGCCACCGCCACGGACAGTCCCGCAACAACAGCAATAATAACGAGTGCCCCGGACTCATCCAGGTAAAGCGACATTATTCCCGCCAGCAAGTATAACGCCGCGAGGAACAGCAGTTTTTTCTCAACTGCACGGCTCCCGGCTGAACCTCTAATATTAGAATGTGGAGCGGCATAATACACTCCCGACACTAAAAAACCCCCGTTTAGTATATTACGTATATAAACTGCTTTTTTGCAGGGTAGCTAATTATACCATCTAAAACTCAACCAGGATAATCGTAATATTATCAGCACCGCCGGCACTGGTAGCCTTTTTTAGAAGATCCCTTACCGCGGTATCAAGATTCGGGGATGAGTTGACGGATACCAGAAGTTCCTCCTGGCGCATGTATCTTGTCAGGCCGTCTGTGCAGAGCAACAGCAGATCACCTGGCCATACCTGGCAGTGATACAGGTCGACTTCTAAAAATTGTCCTATGCCGAGAGCTCTTGTCAAGACATTCTTTCGCGGGTGAGTAAAGGCTTCTTCCTCTGTTATGCTGCCGTTTTTTACTAGTTCCTGCACCAGCGAATGATCCTCTGTCAACTGGGAAATCTGGTTGCCTCGCAGTAGATAAGCGCGGCTGTCGCCCACCTGGCCGATCAAAATTTCACCATTTCGCTTCAGGCAGGCTGTTGCGGTAGTTCCCATACCCTGCCACTCCGGCTTCCCGGCTGACAACTCGAAGATCGCATCATTGGCTTCCTTTATAGAATCAACCAGAGCCCTGTCTGCTTTCTCCCCGCCTTTCAGGCGCCTGTCCAGCGCCTGCTTTAATAACCGAAGAGCCATTTGACTCGCCACTTCCCCTGCCCGGTGACCGCCCATACCGTCTGCCACCGCAAAAAAACAGTCCTCGGGCGAAACACAATAGCTGTCCTCATTTAAAATCCTTACCAGGCCGGTATCAGTTATACAAGCCCACTTCATGACCCCACCTCACAAACTGAAAAGTAACACTGCCAACCCTGAGTCTGTCTCCATCTGCCAGAACAACGGGCTGCTTCACCTGCGCTTCATTTACGAAAGTGCCGTTTGTACTACCTATGTCTTCCAACCAGTACTGTCCTTGTCTCACAAATACCCGTGCATGTTGATTGGAGGCAAATGTATCCTTAATTACAATGCTGCTGCCACTATCCCGGCCAAGGATTATATCCCTGTCTATTAAAAAAGTATCGCCATAATTGAGATCCGCTAAGGAACTGTTAATCACAACAAGCCGGCCTGTGTCAGCCTTTGTCTCAGACATTTCCTTTTGGCCTGCCGGCCGCAACTCCTGTTCCATATACAGATCGCTAACCATCCATTTAACCAGCATAACTATAAAAATCCCTAAAAGAAATAAAAAACCATAGCGCAGGATTAATAAAAGAACAGCAAACAATTTTATTCCACCTTAAAAGTACAGACTGTGGCGCCCAATGTGATCACATCCCCGGATTTGAGTACCCTCGCTGTTATTTTGTCCCCGTTTACTTTGATGCCGTTAGTACTGCCAAGATCGTGTATTGTATAAACGCTCTGGTGTAAGTCAAGGCGGGCATGGCTGCGTGAAATGCTGTCATCACTGAGGACAATATCACAGTCATCACGGCGCCCGATGACCATAGAAACTTTGTTTAAGGTAAATGTTTTATCGCGCTCGGGCCCGCTCTCAACCCGGAGTTTTGCATAAACTAACGGCGGCCCATCAAGCGACGGCTTATCTTTTACCGGTGTAAAGCGCTGTGTATGTTCAAGAGGTTCGCATTCCACAGCAGTGTTTTCTTCCTCGGGCGGAGTCTCGCTAAAGCGGGACTCTACTATTATACTCCCTGCGGCTATGTTGCCATCCGATACGAATTTAACCAATGGCCGGCCTGCCAGGGAATATTTTTTTTCCGCGGCCTTGTGGCAGATATAATCCTGCAGTTCATTGGCCAGCGCGCCGGAAAAAGCGAAAATACTTTCCCAGTCGGAATGGTGAAGAAAAACGATATATTCGTTCGGCACATATATGTTGCTGACGCTAACACGCTTGCAGTCCCTCATTTCCCTGGCCAGTTTCTTTGCAATATCAGCAGGCTGAACCCGCCCGCTGATTTTATCCTTGAAAAACCCTTCAATATATTTTTCCAGGCTTCCTTCCAATCCAGAGAACATACCCATACTTTGCACCTCCAAATTGGGTTCTTGATAGTACGACTAAATACAAATTATTAAATCCTGTAAATCTTGTGATTTATGTTTTCACGTCTTGTTTAAAACGCGCCGTCGCAGCTGCCCGCAGG
>JAQVXL010000114.1 GCA_028709235.1 Desulfotomaculaceae bacterium | reverse complement strand
TATTTTATGCTGTCGCTCCTTTTGTTCAATCAAGTATCCCGATTGAACAAAGATACCAATATTTAAAAGATCACGATCTTAAAACTTACGGTATTGTAGTTCATGGTCCTATAGATGAGTTGTTAGAGCTGCAAAACATGCCTCAATTAGTAGATCCGCAGTTAGGGCCGGTAGAATGGTGGCTGCCTGATATAATTATTTATTAAAATATAAATAGGGCTAAAATGGAATCTACAGTAGGTTTTGTGCTTATTCCAATAAATCTGCGAAAATAAAGTTGTGACATGCTTCCGTCTTAAAAGAAAAATATAATAAGCTGGCATGACAATATATTCTTACTAATCTATTGTCTTATTTTCTTTTCATCTTACTGGTAGCTAAGACGCATTTTTACAAAACGGTCTTTCAGGCGTTTGCTTACCTCGGGCATAGTGGTGTATTCCATTTCATCCAGGTGCAACCGGTGTGGTTCAAATGGTCCCATACTGCGCATGTAATTGGCAATTTCATTAGCCTTCTGCCGGGCCAAATCAAATGACGGATCTGCAAAGAAATCCTGTGGCCCCAGCAGTTTGCCGTCACACAGTTGGAAGCCGAGGGCCACTACTCTTGGTGGCCCGTCAAAGCGGGTCGGGTTGGATTTCTCGACAGGAACAGGCATCAGCGGGCCGGTGTGGGATCCTCTCATCCAGCCTGAAACGAGATGCGGATTGGCGAAGGGTTCCAGTACTTCACCAAGTGCCGGAAGGCCGCTCTGGCACCGTACCAGCAGGACCGGGTCATCCTTACCCACGTAGCGCCCGGCCATGAGGTTCAGCCTCTGTATGCTGGAAGTAGCGGCTATTTCGTTGGTTTCTTTTTGAAATATCGATTTAATCACATAGCGGCCCGGCGCGCCTATAAATACCAGCATGTCATAAAGCTCTTCCGGACAGGAGAAGGTAACTTTTTTGTTCTCAATCAGATCCCGCACTTCAAACAGAAACCCTTTATGCATTTTGGGGTCGATTACCAGGCCAATGGTATTGAACGGATCCGCGAATATTTTATATAAAGGAAGGTTCCAGGCGCCTGGTTCTGTCTTGTCAGCCATAAAAACAACTACCGGTTCACTGGTACGCTCCACAAATTCCATCTCTGCTACCCCTGGTCCCAGTCCCTTGATGTTGCCGGAAAACGCGTCTGACAGCAGATCCTGCCCTGCGCCGTAAAGCTTAAGCTTTTTGGCAACACTGGTGCACGAAACAAAGGTATCCCACGCCAGTTGATGAATTTCGCCGTTGTCTTTGCCGGTTTCATGGGTCATGATCAGGTTTATATCGTCTCCGACATGAGTCACATAAGAATCAATCAAGAGCGGGCTGCCGGCCAGCATACCTCTGGCGGTTTCCAGCAACTCGGGGTGAACGCTGGAATGGCCTACAAATCCACCTGTGTCTGCCTTAATAACCGATAAGGTGATTTTTTTACCCATGATTTACCTCCTCATAAAAATTTACTGCTTTGTAAAATTATTATACACTATTTATTAATATTATTACATACTATATATCCGAAAAAATGAAATATGCCATACTAATATCCATTGTGATAATTGAGATAGTGGAGTAAAAGGTATTTGCTTTAATGCCCGGCGGATAAGATGTGTTTTTCAAGGAAAACAATTTTGCAGGCAGAAATAAATTGCTTAAAACACGAAAACGAGAAGCAGGATAACAATATAAAAAAATAAACCGTTCTGGGGTGAACCGGTGGCGGCAGTTGCTTTCAAAAAAGCACTCAAGCAACTTTATCCACCCAGATTATGCGCATCGGCATCTATAATACCAAGAGGTGAAGGGAAAACAATTATATGTCAGCTGAGAAACATAATGAAATTTATCTGTGTAACCTGCGCGAGAGCAAACCAGGGAAATTAAACATACTAATTAGATAGCTTCTGGTATTAAAATAGAATCCGTAACGTTCAAGGCTAAAAAATTATGATCAACAAAATAATGTATACTACATGAGAAAGATGTTGCAAGTTTAATAAGCAGTGATAAAATGTAAAAGATAGAGATTCCACTGGCTTACGCAGCGACAGTTAAAGATGTGGTAAATGATATTGCCTGTCTGCAGAGCCATTCTGTCATAAAGAATTTTTATGTTGTAATATTAATGGGTGGTGAAATATTGTTAAACAGCATGACCGGTTACGGTTGGGGAGAGTCCGGCATACATGGGAAAATTTTTACAATTGAGCTGAAAGCGGTAAACCATCGTTACAGCGAAGTAGTGCTTCGCCTGCCGCGCACCCTATCTACGCTTGAAGATAGAATAAAACGGTTAATCCAGTCCCGTATTGCCCGCGGGCGGGTTGACGCGTTTTTAAACATGCAGGACAGCAACGAAAAGATCTCTTGCGTAAAAGTTGACAAAGAACTGGCCGGAGCGTATTATAAGGCAATAAAAGAATTGCAGGAAACTCTTGGTATAGAGGGAGATTTTAACATAAAAGACCTGGTGGAGTTGCCTGATGTGCTGGCCCTGGCAGATCCAGTCGAAAATGTCGAGGAGTGGTGGCCGGCTATTTTTGAGGCGTTGGAAAGCGCTTTGACCGGTCTGGTCCAGATGAGGGCCGAAGAGGGGAAACAGCTGGCTGCAGACCTTGTGATCAGACTGGACCGGATTTCCTCGCTGAACTCAAAAATTAGAGAAAGGTCTCCTGTAGTCGTCGAAGAATACAGGGAGAGACTGGGAATCCGTATAAATGATTTTATGAAAGACAGCGGCCTTGCCCCCGAACGCCTGACGGCTGAAGCCGTACTTTTTGCTGAGCGTTCTAATATCACCGAAGAAACCGTGCGGTTATCCAGCCATTTGAAACAGGCCCGTTCCTGTTTGCAAGCGGGTGAGCCTGTGGGCAGGAAGCTTGACTTTATAGTCCAGGAGATGAACAGGGAAATAAACACTATCGCCTCAAAGGCTAATGATCTTGAGATAAGCTACTGGGCTGTCGAGGTAAAAAGTGAGCTGGAGAAAATCAGGGAGCAAGTACAGAATATCGAATGAAACAAAGCAGGAAAGGAGCAGTATCATGGAGATAAAATTAATTAACATAGGTTTTGGCAATATTGTATCAGCCAATCGTATTATAGCCATAGTAAGTCCGGAATCAGCTCCTATTAAAAGAATAATCACCGAGGCCAGGGACAGGGGTATGCTGATTGACGCTACATACGGGCGGCGCACCAGGGCGGTTATTATTTCCGACAGCGACCATGTAATACTGTCCGCGGTGCAACCGGAAACTGTTGCTAACCGTCTTGTGTCCAAAGAGGCGGCGCCCCAAGCGGAAGAACCGGCCGAATAAAAGTAGAGTCGTGAAAGTGGGAAAAAAAGGTTTGCTGCTGGTCTTATCAGGGCCGTCAGGAGCAGGTAAAGGGACTGTTTGCAGAGCGCTGTTAAAGAACGATGCTTCTTTGCGCCTATCCGTATCGGCTACCACAAGACCTCCCCGGCCCGGAGAAGTCGATAGTGTGGATTACTTCTTTTTAGATAATGAAGTTTTTAATAAAATGATCAAAGACGGGGATCTTCTGGAATATGCGGAGGTTTACAATAATTATTACGGTACACCGCTGTCTTTTGTCGAGAAGAGTCTTAAAGAAGGCCGCGATATAGTATTGGAAATAGATATCCAGGGCGCACTGCAGGTTAAAGAAAAGTATCCTGAAGCAGTGCTGATATTTATAGCGCCGCCATCTAAATTTGATTTAAAAAAGCGTCTTTTCACCCGCGGCACAGATGCAAGGGAGGTTATTGAAAAACGCCTG
>JAQVXL010000113.1 GCA_028709235.1 Desulfotomaculaceae bacterium | reverse complement strand
ACTTTGGGCATTTTTATATCCGATATCACCAGGTGAAAAAATCCGGCATGAAATGATTTAAGGGCGGCTTCCCCGTCTTCGCATACCACCACGTCGTGGCCGAGTTCGCGCAAAAAATCACCCACGTAGGTACGGCTGTCTTGATCGTCATCTACAAGCAGGATCCTCACAGGCAGCACCGCCTTATTTTCAAGATTTTATTACAGGCAATTCAACTCTAAAAGTCGCCCCGCCTTTTTCATTGTTGTACGCCTCAATTTGACCGTTAAAGCCGGATAGCAGCGTTTGAACAATAGACAGGCCGAGTCCCATTCCATCACCTGAATCTTTTGTGGTAAAAAACGGGTCAAAGATACTGTCTTTAATATCGACGCTGATACCTGTGGCGTTATCACTAATTTCCAGAATTACTTTTTCTCCAGAGACGCAGGTCAGGCACTTGATCTTCTTTTCTGAAACACTATTTGCCTTATCCAGAGCATGCATAGCGTTTACCAGCAGGTTTATTACGACCTCTTCCAGCCTGTGGGCGTTGCCAAGCACTCCCGGCAGGTCTTTGGCCAGCTTCTTTACCACATTGATTTTATGTGACGTCAACTGACGGCCAAGTACACCAAAAGCATCGCCGACAGCGTTATTCAAATTGCACAATTCCAGTTCGGTAGCGTTGCCGCTTCCTACAAGTGAACGCATATGCTTGATAATCTCATCCACCCGCCCAACCTGGGCTGAGATTTTGTTTAAATTTTTTATGATCTTATCATGCTCCGGTAATCTGCCCCTTTTATGCCAGTACAGCATTCCGTCTACTATAACCCTCATGGTGTTTAAAGGCTGGTTGATTTCGTGAGCAATGCCGGCAGAAATGGTACTCAATGAAGCCAGCCTTTGCGCCCTTGAGGTCTGCTCCTGCAGTCGCTGTTTTTCCTTGTTCATTTTTACCTGTTCGGTTATATCTCTTAGCATGCTGACGAACTGTACCGTTTCACCGCTTTCGTTCTTGATCGCGCTCATGGAAATCCATACCGGAGAAATATCTCCATTTTTATGCTTTAGCCAATTTTCGCCCTGCCACTGCCCGGTGGATTTTAAGGATGTGTGTACTCCTTTTATTGTTTCCTCAGTGACCTGCCCCGGGTAAAGTATCAATAAAAACTGTTTATTTATAACATCTTCTTCGAGGTGTCCGGTTATTTTGGTAAAAGCCGGGTTAACCCACTCAATGTTGCCTTCAGTATCTGTAAGCATAATTCCTTCGATTGTGTTTTCAAATACCTTGGCCGCCAACCTCAATTTGTTCTCCTGCTGCTTTCTCTGTGTAATGTCCCGGCAAGTGCTGGCCAGGGCAACAACATTTCTGGCGGTATCCCTGATCGGGGTCAAGGTTACAATAGCGTCAAGAAGGCTCTTATCCTTTCTCTGTCTTACTGTTTCGTACGTTATAGCCTTCCCGGACGATACAACTTTCTGAATAAACCCTTTAGCCTCTTCAATTAAATGCTCCGGAACCATCTGCATTATGCCGCTTATTTCTTTACCGGTCCAGCCAAATATCTCTTCAAAGGCCTTGTTTATTTGGAACATGCCGCCTTTGAGATCCCAAATGGCTATGGCATCGGCGGTATTGTTTATAAATGACTCCAGCTGCTCTTTGGTAGCCCTCAGTTCCTCCTCGGCCTGCTTGCGCTCGGTGATATCACGGATGTTGCCGGTAAAAAAGATTTCCCTGCCCGACTTCCAGCTCGATATGTACATCTCGATAGGGAATTCGCGGCCATCCTTCCTGAGGCCAACCAGTTCAATAGTTCTCCCGATAATTTTTGCCTTTCCCGTTTTTACAAATTGGACCATCCCGCTGTGGTAAGCTTCCCGGTATCGCTCCGGTATAATCATGGTAACCGGTTTGCCGATCACTTCCTTAAACAGGTAGCCAAAAATGGTTTCCGCGGCGTAGTTGAAAAATGTTATATACCCCTCGCTGTCAACCGAAATAATTGCGTTTCTGGCTGATTGGGCTATGGAAAAGTAATGTTTTTCCCTGCCCCTGGAATCTTCCAGCAGGCGGCTGTTTTTAATACGGAGCAGGATCAGTTCGCTGATTAACTGTTCTTTGGTTTTCTCATCATCTTTCATCTATCGTCACTCCATAGCCCGTGTGTTTACTTTTAATAATTGGTACCAAAGATAATAACTTCTTTCGAAAACTTCGACTTCCTCCTTCAAAATGTCTAATAATGGAACATTTTTTCCATAAAAAACAAATAAAATACCGCCCTCTGAGGCGATATAAAGTCAGGAGGCGGCTCTTATTGAATAATCAGCAGTCAATAGGTTCTCCTATACTGCACATTAGGCTTGAGCTTTCAGGGTTAACCCGCGTTTTTAAAAGCCTTTTTAGGAGCATTACAGATCGGGCACTTGTCCGGGGGCTCGTTTTCTACTACATTACCGCATACCGTGCACAGATAGTACTCAACTTCGGGTTTGTTATCAAGCGACTCAAGTGCTTTGGTATATAAACCGGCGTGGACCTTTTCCGCCTCATTGGCGCCATGAAAAGCGATTTTAGCCTGCTTTGTCCCTTCTTCTTCCGCTTTCGCGATAAAGCCCGGGTACATCTGGGTAAATTCGTATGTTTCACCTTCGATAGCCGCTTTTAAATTTTCGGCAGTTGACTTTATAGCACCCAGTGCCCTGAGTTGGGAAGCAGCGTGAATGGCCTCAGCTTCAGACGCGGCCCTGAATAACTTTGCCACGGTTGGATAGCCTTCTTCATCAGCCTTTTTAGCAAAAGCGGCATATTTGCGGTTTGCCTGTGATTCGCCAGCAATAGAAGTCTTTAAATTGTTTTCTGTATCCATGTTTTCCCTCCTTAACTTTTTATGATAATTATACCTATAATTTTATTAATAAATACGATAGAATTCCTTAAATATTTATTAAGATTATTTATTTAAACAATATTTAAAAATCTGCTGCTTTTTTGATAAAAACGAGTTTATGGCTGCCAGTCTTTTCATTGCTTCCACATTGGACATGTCACCAATCCTGACCCTGCGCAGAGCATTTTCCAGCAATGCTATGGACCGGTCGTAATCCTGCCTGTTAACCGGAAAGGGGTGGCCGTCCTTGCCGCCGTGGGCAAAACTGTAGCGAACGGGGTCCTTGCTGCTGGCCCCGGCATTATAGACAACTTGGGCAACAAGGGCGAAAGCCCTTACCGTGGCCGGGCCCACTCCTTCCACCGCCAATAAATCCTCATATGAAGAAGGCTTAAGATCATAAAGCCTGGCCAGAGTTTTTTCAATGCGTCCGGCGCCAGGCACCGCATGAGCGCGAGGCAGGTTTAACACCCTGAGTCTGTCCGCAGGCAGGCCGGCTATTTTCTTTAAAGTTTTTACAACCTCGTCCGGCTTTCCCGACAGATAAAGTGACGTATTTCTGGCTTTTAGACTTTCCCCGGCAACCATATTCAAGACGTTGTCGGCCGGTTTGCCGCAAACAGCCGCATGAGGTTCTTGTATAAAAGTGTCAATCTTATCACCCAGCCAGTGATAGCGCCTGGCCCAGCCGGAATTTTGATCCATCCCCTGCTGGACTACAGCCCAACTGCCGTCAGCGGTGAAGGCAAAAACATGGTGATAAATCTGAAAGCCGTCCTGCAGGGCGGCGTTATCCACCTTGGCGGACATCCTGCTGGCGTACTGCAGGGAACCGACATTCACAGGCAGATTGTAGCGGTCAGTGTATTCTTCAATCTCCCGGGGGGTTTTACGGGAAGCCATAGCTTTTCCGCCTGCCAGGTACAGTCCAAGCCGGTTT
>JAQVXL010000112.1 GCA_028709235.1 Desulfotomaculaceae bacterium | reverse complement strand
CTGCGGGGCCAGTTTGTGCAGGTCACCCTTACCGAAGTGGAAAGCAAATATTGTAAGGGAGTTATTGCTTCCAAATGCTGATGAAAGGGAAAAATTAGCATATAAAAGCCCGCAAAATTCGTATAAATCAAGGGTCCTGGGACAATAGGACTATATTAATTATTGGAAAGAAGTATTATAATACGAAGCACAGAAAAGATTACAATATTGGCAAGTAATAGATATGATGGAGTTGTTTGGCGAAGATGAGCGTCCTATATTTTTTCTTGCAAGGTATCCCCGAAGGAATGGGAGTTGTGGCTATCGCTTTAGCAGTTGCCAGGGTTCAATTGCGATGGCGTTATATTTTTTTATGCGCACTTTTACTTGCAGTGGTTAATTATTTTATCAGATCTCTGCCGGTTACATTTGGATTCCATTTACCCGTAGCTATTCTTTTGCTTTTCATACTAATGGTAAGGTTCACAAACTTATCACCATCCAGAACAATCATTGCGGTGTTTTCTAGTTTTGTTATCATAGCTTTGCTTGAATTCGTTGTCAGCAGTACATTTTTTGCTTATAGTCAGATGGATGCCCAGCAGGTTATTGCCAATGAACCACTTTGGGCTGCAGTGGGAATATTCCAGGCAGCTATACTTATTATTATTGCCTTGGTGATATCACATTTCCATAAGCCAAACGAGGGGGTTTGGAAGCAATGAGTTATCTGGGATTCAGCAGGAGATGGGCGGCTAAATTGGCCGAGACTCACCAACTAGATGGAGAAAAACAGTCTGTATTAGCCTATGCCATTGAGATTATTACCCTTAATATGCTCAATGTTATATTTGCTTTATTGTTGGGCTGGTTGCTGGGGGTTTTCTGGAATACCCTGGCGTGTCTGCTTACCATCGCTGCCTTTCGGTACAATGCCGGGGGAGGCCACTCCGAATCCCCCTGGCGGTGCGGATTAATGACCATAATTATATTCCCGCTACTGGCTTTGGCGGCCGGTTATGTGAGTACATGGTCCGGTCTTTATACAGATATTTTATCCCTGGCTGCCATCGGGCTCGGCCTGGTATTTGTTGAGATTTACGCACCGGTAGAGGACCCCAAAGCGCCTATTGTATCACCTGCCAGGCGCAAAAGGCTTAAAAACTGGGCGCGTTTAATAATGGTGCTTTTAGCCTTAATCATTATCGGGCTGCGGTTCGGCGGTGGGGGGAAAGCAGCGGAAATCCAGATGTGCCTTACCTTGAGTCTCCTTTGGGTCAGTTTTAATATTACTCCCTGGGGACACCGTTTATGGTGTTTTATCGATGGGATAAAAATATAAACGGGAAGGAGGTGGACAGGTTGAAGAAATTAGCATACCGTTTTTCAGGTTTCATGGTAGCTGCCCTGATATTTGTGGCGCAGGTGTCTCCGTTTTGCTTCCTGGGTCATTATCAGAGTGAAGTACCCGCATCTCTCCGGAAGTAAGTTCAGGCAGGGGGTGGTTATATGCCACCTCCTTTTATACCGCATTAGTCAGGGGTGAGCTTTGATGAAGATCCAGGAGAGCGAGTTAAAGAGGCATCAGGAGATGCACGAATACCTGACCACAACCCACATGCTGTGCCTTTTTACGATGATATGGGCCCTGGTTTTGAGTAATAGAATGTTTTCAATGATTTATTATAATGCAACCAGTATTAGGTTCTCGTTCTTTTTTGCGGCTGCCCTGCTGGGATTTATACTCATCACCAAGTATAACACAAAAAATACTTCCCTCCGGATTGATGCCAGGTTTACCTGGGTCGATTTCCTGTATATAAGCTTTCCTTTGGCCATAGCCGTCTTTACCCTTTTAATTGTGGGTGGGGATGCCCATAACCTTGAGGTTATCCTGTTATTGCCGGTTATTATTACCGCCTCCCTGCTGGGTAAAAAGGCCGGTATGGCTATGGCGGCTGTATGCACTTCTATAATCATCTTCTCTGATATGGGTTTGGGATCATTTGGACAGTTTATCATAATCCTGGAGTCGAATTTGATCCTTTTCAGTGTCATGTTTATCATTGCCTGGTTTGTGGGGGCGCAGACCGACCTTAATGCCCAGTCGCGCCAGCAATTGACCAAACTGGCCAGTGTTGATATCCTTACCGGTCTCTATAACTACGGTTATTTTTATGAAAAAATTAATGATTATATACAAAACGCCTCGGAGAAACATCCGCTGGCCTTAATAATTATTGATATCGATTATTTTAAGCACTATAACGACATACACGGCCATCCGCAAGGGGACCAACTGTTGGTTATGTTTGCGGATATACTGTCGGCCAAGGCAGGACAGCGCGGTTTGACAGCCCGCTATGGCGGTGATGAGTTTGTGGTAGTTTTGCCTGCTACGGACAGCGGGACAGCCTTGCAGCTGGCGGAAGAGATAGGGACGGCGGTGCGCAGCAGCAGCTTCCCCGGACAGGAATACCAGCCGGAAGGGAAGATTACTGTTTCCTGCGGGGTTGCGGCTTATCCGACTCACGCGCGTAATGCCAAGGAATTGGTTAATTACGCCGATCAGGCGCTTTATCGTGCCAAGAGTCTGGACAAAAATACCGTGAAGATTTATTTCTCCGTCTTTGACAAACTTGATTTGGAGGGTGACGACAAGGAGCTGCTGAGTTCAACACGAACCCTGCTTGCAGTAATAAACGCCAAGGACCGTTATACCTACGGACATTCGGAGCGAGTGACGGATCATGCTATAAAACTTGCTCACAGAATAGGCCTGGACCAGGAGCAAATTCAGCTCCTGGGGTATGCATCTTTTTTGCATGATATTGGGAAGATCGAAATCAACCGGGAGATACTCAATAAGACTAATAAACTGGATGCAGGGGAGTTGGCAATTGTCAGGCAGCACTGCCAATGGGGAAGTGATATCGTCAAGGCGGTTAAAATATTGGAGCCTATCGTGCCGGTGATTCTGCATCATCATGAAAACTATGACGGTACTGGTTATCCTGCTGGGTTAAGAGGAAATGATATCCCGCTGCTGGCCAGGATCATTCGTATTGCCGACAGTTTTGACGCTATGATTTCCCACCGGCCTTACAAAGAAAATGTGAGTATTGTTGGTGCCATACAAGAACTGAGACTAAAGGCGGGCACTTTATATGATGGAAAAATGGTAGAATGCTTCCTGGAAATCATTGCCGAGGAGCAGGATACCATAAAGATAAACATTTGTAATTAACAAATTTATCGTACATCCTGGCTGAATAAAGATGCTATGCTTAATATTGGGATGTGGGGACAGGCATTAAAAAACCTATCCCCAAAACAATTGAATTCAGGCTGAACCCGTTTCTCCCGCATAATCAAATACGTGGGGATTTTTTACAAAGTTCAAAGCCACAGCTTCTTCCATGGTATAGATGCCTTTTGCTTTTTGCATCAGCCATTTGGCGGCGTAGATTGCTCCCTGTCCAAAAGCAGCCCGGTTGAGTGATTCATGGACAATTCGTATGGTCTGGTTGGGCAGTCCAAAGACTACCTCATGTTTGCCTACTATCCCCCCTACCCGAATGGAGTTAACATGTTTCTTGGTATTAAGACCCAGGTCTTCCGCGATTCTTAGCGCTGTTCCGGAGATATCCTTTTTATCCCGGAAATGCTCTTCAATAATTTCAATATCAGCGTTGGGGGCTATTCTTTGCAGTACTTTAGAAGCCTCGATCAAAAAATTAATACCCAGGGTGATGTTGGGGGAATATAAGACGGCTGAATGCTGGCTCAGTTTTTTCAATTGTTCCAGGTGAACCCGGTCATATTTGGAAACCGCCGATACAATGCGGGTCCCGTACTTGACCGCGTTATGGTAGTATTCAATA
>JAQVXL010000111.1 GCA_028709235.1 Desulfotomaculaceae bacterium | reverse complement strand
AGTGCGGCGCCGATACCCTGCCTGTGATACGCCGGCAGAACGCTTAAAGGACCGAAGGTGATTGTCCGGGTTTTCGTTCCGTCAGCTCTCAAGATTTCACTTTTGGTGTAGAGAATATGCCCGGCAAATTCGCCTCCCCACTCCACAACAAAGCAAAGCTCGGGGATGATGAATTCCGAGCCCCGCAAAAGCGACACAAGAAAATGCTCGTCCAGCCGCTTTCTGCCCGGATAATCCAGGGTCAGGAATGCTTCATATGTCAACCCCAGTATAGCATTGTAATCTTCGGGGTGTTCCCTGCGTATTCTCATTTCAATTATTCTCCTTGTCCGGACAATACTTTACAAATGGCCGGTGAATACGTACCTGGCGCGGAAATTCCTCTGCTTGATTCTCATCATCACCATAAAAGGAACCTGCATCTAAAATGGGGTCAGACCCAGGCCATGCTTCTACCGGAAGCACCTGCTGTCCCTGGATAAGGAGAACAGTCATTAATAAAGTCAGCCAGGGCAGCATCGATATCATCTGCCCCCTTCTAAAATTTAACAGACTCTCTTGGTGAACGTGGCATCCCTATGGCAATCCAGTAAAATGCCCTTTCCTCATTTTCATCTAAATCAACTGCGTTCATTTTATCCCATTCTTCAAATTCAGTCTCAGTGAGATCGTAACCGGTGCTTAACATATCTAAAAATAAATCTATTTCACCATATTTGTAATACGCTATTAGAGCTTCGCTTACCTCATAACGCAGGTTGTCTATTATGTCACATGTAATCTTGATCAAACACATATTTAAATCATCATAATCATTGATATCAATATCATAATTAAACTGAATAAATTCCCATAATTGAAGTCTGTTTATAACCCCTTGTTGTATCCACTCAAAAGTTTGACCAATTCTATCAAAATATATATCAAACGCAAGATCACAAAATTCGTTATACAGCGTTGCTATAGTCATAAACCTCAATAGGACACGTTGTTTATCCATAAATGTGATATATTCATTTAGCCCGGCCTTATCCATAGCGCTCCAAGCCTTTTGAGGCCATATATCTTTTTCGTATTTAAGGAATACATTAAATAAACTGCTTTGAAATTGAGAAATATCGTTCCATAAAACTTTTTTGCTTTGCTTTTGTATGCTTTTCATAGTAGCCTTTCTTAAATATCGACAGTCTCATTAAATATTGTATGTGGTTTTCATATTCAAATATATCATGTTTGTTTCTATAATATCCCTAAGATGTTTACTTAAAAAATTTTCGGGTAAAAATATTTTCATCTTGGCTTGGTCAAATAGGGGACGGACCCTCCTGCCGGAGAAATGCAAATACGCCGCAATCCCTTGTGGCGTCTGATTTTTAACAAGAGCCGTTTATTGGATATCTAGGGACATGTCTGTTGATGCTGAAAGCAAACATGTGCAAAAATGGTTTATTCCAGGTCAAATATTGCGGGATCTCTTATTATCGATTATCTTATATGCGACGCACATGGGGCTGAGAAACACTGACTATACAATCATCGATCAGGTGGGTTTTGATCTGGTACCTCTTTTGCTGCTGAGAACTTCCCTACTTCCCTGCCAGCTTTCCCGCTCAAAGATTCAGGCGTCAGATCATGCTTTTTATGTCCATTAAAACGCACAGAAAATATAGTGCCTGCCGATCCGGTGTCAATTTCAATTCTCGCGTTATGCCTGGCGGCAATGCTGTAGCATACCGCCAAACCCAAACCCGTCCCAGTGTCTTTGGTAGTGAAGAAGGGCGTGCCTATTTTTTCAAGGACTTCGGGTTCTATCCCTTTTCCCTGGTCCTTTACGGCCATAATCACCCCATCCGCCCCGGCAAAGGTTTTGACTACCAGGGTCCCGCCGGGGACCATCGCTTGCAGCCCGTTGCGGACCAAGTTTAAGATCATTTGATGCATTTCTTTTTCATTAAGTAATAAATCGGGGATCTCGCCAAGCTCCATCTCTATATTTTTATCAGTAACCAGCGCGTCTGCGTTAATCAAGGGGAAAAGATTTAAAATGATTGAATTTAAATTCTGCATTTTCAATACTACTAACCTGTTTTTTGCCAGAGATAAATATTCGGTTATTATTGCGTTGGCCCGGTCCAACTCATCAATCATCAGGTCAAAGTATCTCTTATCCTGAATATAATTTTCTTTTTCCCCGAGGATTTGCAGAAAACCCCTTATCGTAGTCATCGGGTTTCTAATTTCATGGCCAATCCCCGCGGCCATTTCTCCCACCAGGTCCAGCCGGTCCAGGCGGGCCATCTCCAGCTCCATACTTTTGGACCGGGTTATATCTTCACCCATTTTAATAAAATGGGTAATGGCGCCATCTATATTCCTGAAAGGTGATATCAACATATGTTCCCAGTAGTATTCACCATTTTTTTTCTTGCTCTGAAGTTCCTCTCTCCACTCCTGGCCGGAATTGACCGTGTTCATAATTTCCTTGTATCTTTCGGGAGACTGGCCATAATACTCTTTAAACATGTTCTTGCCCATCACTTCAGCGGAAAGGCAACCAGTCACATCGGTAAACTTCCGGTTGACATATTCAATATTTCCCCTTGTATCTGTAATCATGGCAATACTGGGGCTTTGTTCCAGGGCGTCGGACAATTTGCACAGTTGTTCTTCAGCCAGCTCCCGCTTTTTTATTTCTGCTTTAAGCTCTTGAACGTTGCTTTCCAGCTGTATCCAGTGTTGAGCTTCAATATCCCGCAAACCGCCGATAAACCAGCCGACCACATACATAATCATGGTCAGGATCAGGCCTGACTCCAAAGCGTCCGCTATTAAAAGGCCTGTTCCTGAGATACTGTAAACCAGGAATACAGCACTGCACGTGGCAGCGAGCAGGCCCATATTTTTGCCGATACTGGAAGCGGTAGTAATAACCGGCAGCAGAAAGATCGCGTAGATGTAAGGAACTTTATCTCCAATTACATATACAGTAAACATTGCTACCAGAAATGAAACACCTATGTAAGCTAAATCTATCAATGTAAAAGATTCAGCGTTCTTGGCCAGAGCCATTTTTTTTGAGTTGTACAACAAAATAGTCACAAATCCTGATAAACATAGCAAAGCAAAGAAACGTATATTGACTACAGTATAATAATTATTCATAGAAAATAAATCGATATTGCTAAGAATCAAAGCGCATATGGCCACGACAATACAGAGTATATGAGTGGTAGTAACATATTCGTACAATTCCGTCTTTCTGCTTTTGTCCTCGTCCAAAATATCACCCCACATGGACAAGGAGGTGGATTATCCACCCCCTTTATGCCAAATTTTTTCCGGCTATTTTCTCAGTGACTCCGGCACTTCCGGCTGGTACGCGCCCCACCAGCAGTTTGTTGTAGCAGATGAGACGTTTGCCAGGAGCAGCAATAGTGTGGTTACTAAAGGAAAGGCCTTGATGAAGATCTTTTTCAATTCACTCACCTCCTCCCTTTTGAATTTTTATCCCGTCAACAAAAGACATAAACCGGTGGCCCGGCTGGCTTAAATTGAAGCTTGTCCATAATAGACTTAAAACAAGACAAAGCTGTATTTCTTTAGCGTAAACCCAGGAACTTTGCCGGAAAAAAAGTATGGCAGTTGTGATTAGCATAAAAGCAAAAATCGAGAGAACCTTGAGCCGCTTCCTCCTGGCGGGAGAAATGATCGGCGCCGCCAGCGTGTCCACCGGGGCCAGGGCAGCTACTGCAACAAGCCCGGTTAGAATGGCGGCAAAAGATAAGATATCAGCGTATACCTGCTCAAAGCCGGATAAATAAGCCGCCAGTAGAGCCAGCGCGGGGAATACAGTAATCGGCACCGCCGCGCAGCGCCAGGGTG
>JAQVXL010000110.1 GCA_028709235.1 Desulfotomaculaceae bacterium | reverse complement strand
CGCTGTCAGAGGGCTTCGCCGTCTCGCTTTCGCTCCACGGCGCCTCTCAGGCTACGGGAGGGGAGTCTTTTCCCCCGGTTGGACTTTCACCAACTAGATGTTGTGTCCTTAACTGGACACGCCAATTGTCCAGCGAGCCCGGTACATTAGGGCAATATCTTCAGCCGGCAGTTTTTCCGCCGGAATATTAGTCAGGTATAGGTGGTATTCCTTTGTTTCTTTGTTCATTATGCCAACCAGCCGGTAAACCTCAGTTTTCGGTGATGTTTTACCTTTGGGATTAGGCACGCGAAAAGCGATTTCCACCTCGGCGTCGATGACTTCTCTTTTCAAGCTTTCCAGGATAAATCTTAGTCTTTTTCCATCCAGGTTTATCGAATAGCCGCGACATTTGCGAAGAGTGCGTACGATAAGGGGGTCGGTATTTCCCTTTAAGCGACTTACAAAATAGCCACCGTGTTCTTGAATCTGACTAAAAAGGTGGTATTTGAAGAAGCCTAAATCCAATAGCAATATTTTATCTTTTACCCAGTCACCGATTTTCAGGGTTTTAACTTCTGGCGTACGCTCGGAATACAAGGCGACATGTCTTGGCCCTGCCACCAATGTGCTGGCCACTACGTTAATTTTCACAGCAGCCCTGGTGTGATTGGTCCGGCAGGCGGGCCATTGTTTTGCTAATTTCTCATGTAACCTTAAAATTGTTCCGTCTGCCGCAACGAGGTCTGAAAAACCCTTTAGTTTCTCAGACAGCGCCCGGGTTGGCTCAGCAACGTTCTGTGATAATGCGTGGGCTATAGCAGCTTTGAGTAGCGCAACAAAGCCGGGAGTAAAACGGTCATAGAATGCGGACGGCACAATGGAATCAGCCGAAGCCGTTTCGTAAGAACGGCGCAATTTTGCCAGCGATTGCTGCATGCCTACACCAAATCCAAGTATTAATGTCCAAAAGAAAATGACCGGGTCTATTTTGCGGCTTCTAATTATAAAACCTGTTTCCTTTGCTGTTTGGGTAATCCATTCCGGTGAAAAGAGTTTGTTTAATGACTTTTCTATTACTTTTGGGTCTATTTTGGGAACAGCCATTAGGGAACCTCCTGGAAATTATTTTTGCCGAATCTTCCCTAATTCTGTCTCTCTAGTAATGCTTCCTTCTTTCTGTGTTACCTAATTTTTGGTTAACCGAACACTAATGAATGCCGGTCCAATTCATATGTCGGTCATTCAAAATGCTAACCTACTTAAAGAAATCAACGACGTCGCAACTGAAGCAGGTCTGAAATCCGACAATGATTTTTTAAAACAACGTCTTGCCATTCCCGGATATAAACTATTGTATGGTGCACCAGTTCTAATTGTCCTCTCTGCACCAGATGGAGAATTTAGTGCCGCAAATACTGCTTGTGCCGCAACGAATATGTGTATTGCAGCTACGGAACTCGAACTTGGCACTTGCTATCTTGCCGGCTTTCTTCTGGCATTTACCGCAAAGCCGGAATTGCTTCAGAAAATCGGCATCCCAGAAGGTTTCAAGCCACGATGTGGAATGATTATCGGTTATGAAGGCCCTAACCAAATTCCCGGTATGGAATGGATCGAAGATTACTCAAACATCAATTATGTTGATTAATTTGCAATACAGTCGAAAAACAAGACCTCTTACTATCGAGTCATAGGAGGTCTTGTTTTTCGACTTTAACAATATTAATATTTCTTCGATAAATTGGACATCTGTTATAGGTTTCTGGTACTCACTTTTTCTTGGGAGCTGCTGTTGGATGACCAACTCCCCGGGCAAGCTGGTAATTGATATATTGATTCAGGCTGATATTTTCTTCTCTGGCCTTTTCTGACAATATCCGGTGCAGGGATTTAGGCATGCGGATCCTGAGCTGGCCGGAAAAATCGCCGGTTAAAGGCTCCGGTACCGGGCGCCCCAGTTCCAAACAAGTTTCAACCCAGCATTTTTTAGCGTCGTTGATATTAAAGATAGCTTCCTCAGGTGTTTCACCATCGGATATACAGCCTGGAAGCAGCGGTATTTCAACAAACCAGCCGCCTCCTTCTTCGCTGGTGAGCTTTCTTATTTTGATTTCATAATTTAAGTTAAGATAATAATTCAAATCTTTCACTATTTTACTTCCCTTTCTTTTAAACCTTCAATCATATTCAAGGCAGGCCAATCGCCTTGACTGGCCTGGCTCTTGGGATTGAGAGTGTATCAGGAAGTTTCTGATGGTAATAATTATGGTATCACATGTGGAACCACTGCTCAAGAGGATTTCATTCAGAAGCTGATTCAATGTTTGCCTCATAGAGATAACACGATGCATTTTACAAATGTCGCATATCAAGATTGTACTCATTTACATAATATGGTATAGTGTATAGTACAATTACTTTAAGATTGTATCCGGAGGGCTATATATTTGAATCCCCTTGTTAAAGAATGGCTTTACCAGGCTGAATATGATCTGGAAACAGCAAGAAGCCTTTATCATGCCCGAAGGTATATTTATACTGTTTTCATGTGTCATCTGTCGATTGAAAAAGCGCTAAAGGCTTTCGTTGTTAAAATAACGGAAAAAGCACCGCCAAAAACGCACAATTTGATTGTCCTGTTAAAGCTTGGAAATGCCTTATTAACAACTGAACAAATTAACTTTATAAGCCGCTTGAGCCTGGCCGGAATAATCACCAGATACCCTGAAGATCTAAAACAGGCAATAGGCGAATACCCCCGCCATATTGTCATTGATTATTTAAAACGGACCGAGGATGTGATTAAATGTCTAAAGCAACAAATCGAGTAAATGAAATCGTTAATCGATACCTGACCACTCTATCGCAGAAAGGCATTCCTGTTCTTGCGGCGTATATGTTTGGCTCTCAGGCAAAGGGCAACGCTGGCCCGCATAGCGATATTGATCTTATTATCGTTTCCACAGCCTTCAGGGGTATGCCTCTTTGGAAGCGTTGGGAGGTTCTCGGGGATGTCCTGGCCGAAGTTTTAGAGCCTATAGAAGTACGTGGGTATGCACCCGAAGAGCTAGACCAAGCACAGAAACAGAGAGGCAGTTTTCTTTATGAGATACTGAATGAAGCCGAAACTATTGAATATAGAGTATAAAAAATTTATCATTTGAGTATACAAGTTAGTTAATAAACATAGTTTAAAGAGCGCAACACTGTTGCGCTCTTTATAACTTTCTCTGGGCTTATCTGCTCTCGGAATTTTACTGCTTACTGGACAGCGGCAAGTTGTAATACCATCTCAAGAGCCCAGGCGTAATCTGACTCCTCTGCGGCATTCGGGTATTCTGCAAAAGCATGCCCCAAAAACTCACGGGCATTATCGCCGATACCAATCATAAAAGGGCCTTCCGAAAAGTGCTGCTCTGCAACACCGGCAGCCCGGGCTACCCCGGCCAATACAGCAAGGATGTTTGTTGTAAGATAAAAATACCGAAAGTTGCAAGTTAAAAATCCATAATGTTGCAAGTGGAAATTCCATAGTATTGCAAAAATCCATTGCAGGCATAAACCATAACCCATATCCTTGTATCTGACCAAAGAATACAAGGAGGAAAGGAGAATGCTTACAATGGACAAGATACATGATATCAGATTGCGATTTTTCACGAAAGGAGAGAATATTACCCATATTGCTAATGAACTGAAACTGGACTGGAAGACGGTACAGAAATATGTGGATATGACTGACTTCAATCTGCCAGAGCCCAAACCGTCTTCTGCCAGGCAGTTCTGTCCCAAACTGGATCCTTACAAGCCGACTATTGACCAATGGCTTGAAGAGGACAAACAAGCACCACGTAAACAGCGGCATACCGCCAAGAAGGTATTTAAACGACTTAAGAAAGAAGTTAACGATTTTGATTGTTCCTACAGGACGGTTGCATCCTACT
>JAQVXL010000109.1:1750-3942 GCA_028709235.1 Desulfotomaculaceae bacterium | reverse complement strand
GAAAAGCTCGCGCCGGTAAGCATGCGGGCGATATGCGGCACAACCATACCCACCCAGCCAATAATCCCGCAGACGCTGACTGCTGAAACCGTCATCAGCGTGGAGCTGGCCACAACGACCAGCTTGACTAAAGTAACATTCACCCCCATCGTACGCGCCTCGTCTTCCCCTGCCGCCAGAACATTAACTTGACTGCGGAAGATGAAGATCATCAACAGGGAAAAGGCCAGCGCCGGCAGCATAATTAAAACATCCTCATTTCTGGCCTTGCCCAGACTGCCCATCAGCCAGTAGGTAATATTCGGCAGGGCATTATTGGTATCGGCCAGTGTTTTTACGATTGTGAGCAACGACTGGAACAGACTTGAAACGACAATACCCGACAATATGAGTACAGTAATCACATTACTGCCAAATACAGAAGCAATCGTATAGGCGGCCGCTACCGCAATAATGCCGAAAACAAAGGCCGAGCTCTGAACCTGCCACCAGGAACCATCGTTGAGCATAGCCAGCGCCGCGCCAAAAGCCGCACCGGCCGAAACCCCTAAAATATCAGGCGAGGCCATCGGATTTTTAAACAGCGTCTGATAAGAAGCCCCGGCCACCGACAGGGCGCCCCCCACTAAAATCCCCAGCACAATCCTGGGCAGGCGTACCTGCAAAACAACTGTATTCAGGGTAGCATCCCAGGTTTGCGGTATGGCATAAAATTGCGACAGAATGATATTAATAACCGTTAGCGGGGATATGGCAAACCTGCCCACCAAAAACGAGGCAAAAAACAATACCAGCGTAAAGCAAACCAGCCCGATTATTTTTACCTTAAAGCGATCACCACTCTTAATTCCCAATACCCGCTCTCCTTCAACTGCCTGGCAAAACATTGTATAACTAATTGAAACCAATCTTCAAAACTTATATAACGTGATTTAAATAGATACAAGACTGCTCATAAACATTCTACAGGAAATTACCTGACTTTTCAATGTCAATTTTTAATTATTACATAACATGTCATAAGTAGACATAAATCAGTATATAATATCAGCCCGTATTTGAGAAGAATGAAACACAAAAAGACAACCCCCACTGATCAGCTGCAGAAGTTGCCTTTTTATGTCTTTTGTAAGGAGAGGGACTGTCCCTCTTCGCGCTTTAACTTATTAACGCGGTGGGGGACTGTCCCTCTCCCTTAATTCGATAAATTATGCCAAAAGGGGACCATTTCTCCTTACCAGTTCAGCTCAATGCCTGTATCAGTAATATTGATGGCGCCCTCCAGCAATAGCCTGCCCAGGGCTCTTTTGAAGGCTCGTTTACTCATCGCCAGCTCAGCTTTGATCGCTTCCGGCGGGCTGTTGTCATTGAGGGACAGCACGCCGGCGTTTAGCTTTAGCCGGTCCATGATCTTTTGGGCGTCATGCTCTATTTCGTGATGGGCCGCTTCCCGCAATGACAGTTCCAGCTTGCCATCCGGCCGTACTTGTTTGATCCGCACTGCCACCTGATCCCCGACAGCATAGCTGCCATAGAATTCATTGTTGGGAATCATGCCGTGATACTTATTGTCTACCGCCACAAAAGCGCCCAACTCCCTGTTGATGCTGTAGATGACGCCCTGCACGTGGTCATTCTTTTGATAGGGGGAGCCGGCGCTGAGGAGATCATATACCCGCATGGTGGCCGTCAGCCTGCCCATAGCGTTAATAAACAGGCCCACCAAATAAGACTTGCCTTTGACCACCAGGCCGGCTTGTTCTTTATGGGGCAGAAGCAAATCCTTATCCAAACCCCAGTCCAAAAAAGCGCCAAATTTCGTAGTGTCTACTACTTTTAAGACAGCCAGCTCACCCAGCAAGAGCTTTGGTCTTACTGGCGAAGCGAGTAAGCCTTCCGCCGGATCGTTATATACAAACACCTCTATTTCATCCCCGCTGGCCAGGTCCCGCGGCGCCTGCTGCCGGGGCAGCAAAACACCACCTTGCAGGGATAACCCCCGGGACTCTTTTCCAACCACTTCTAATTTCTGCATTTGGCCTAATTCGATCATCTCTCATACCCTCTTATCTCAAGGGGGATTGCCCCCTTTCTCGCTTGAGGGACTGTCCCTCTCTCTTAATTCGATAAATTATGTCAAAAGGAGGACTGTCTGCCTTTACAGTGCCCCCTGGTGAAATTCCTTATACCAC
>JAQVXL010000109.1:0-1650 GCA_028709235.1 Desulfotomaculaceae bacterium | reverse complement strand
TTTTGTAATCTAACGATAAGGGTGTCAAGCTTCCGGCTGGCAGCCAGAAGTTTATCATAAGGCGACCCCTCCTCGGCCAACTTGTACATGACCGACCTTAATCGTTCGATTTCAGCCAATATTTTCTCATGACACACATCCCCCACCTCCAGGGACTATTATTTAAATACATAATTCGGCATATATCCTCAATTCTAGAATAATATTTTATGCGGTCGGTCAGGTGGCAGCTTGCCGGACGGGTTCTTCGGCTTCCGGTCTGCTGAGGGTAATCAAAGCCGCCAGCACCAGCGCCATGCCGATAAGGGCGTAAAGGGACAGGGTTTCGTGGTAAAGCAGGTAGCCCAGGATAGTGGCGCTGACCGGTTCGGAGGAAGACAGGATCGCTGCCCGTCCGGTATCAATATATTTCAGGGCCACGGTATATAAGATGTAGGGGGCTGCCGAACCAATCAGGGCATGTAAAAACAGCAGGCCCCCCCACGGAAAGGGGCGCCGCTGTGACCAGTGCTGCCAGCTGTCCCCAGTTGGTAAATATGGCCAGGCCCAGGCTGGCGCAGATAAAACTCCAGGTGGTGATGGTCAGGGTATGGTAGCCTTTGTTAATGGCGACCCTGGCAAAAATGCTAAAAAGAGCGTAGCTGATACCGGCCAGAATACCAATCAGAATACCCCGGAAGGAAAAGGCGCTTCCCTGATCAAAAATGCCGCAGACCAGCACGCAGCCGCAAAAAGCCAGGCACATGGTTTCGATTTTCCGGAAGGTGATTTTTTCACCAAAGAAAACTTTAGCCAGCAAGATGACATAAAAGGGCGCCGTGCATAAAAGAATTGCCGCCAGGGACAGGGACAGCTCATTGATGGCAATATTGTAACAGGTGTTTAAAAACGCCGTGCATAATAATCCGGCGCCAGCAAAGATCCATATGTCTTTGACCTTAATTTTAAGCAGTCTTTGATCATAGATGAGCAGGCCGGCTACCAGCATTAGCATGGCGCCGAATATGCGGCATTCGACAATAGTCGTTGAATCAAGGCCCATTGCGCTCATGATTCTGACAAATGTACCGATTACTCCCCACATACATCCTGCAAGGATTGCCAATAACGGAGCTGTCTTTTTAAGTATGATGTCGCTGTACCTGTGCTTTCCTGGATTGGCCGGATAATAGTGAATTTACTTGAACATAGTGTAATTATACTAGAAAAACAGGATACTTTGGGCACTGAAATTCAAAATGCCACGAAAACAGGCATATTCTGTCATTAAAAACCAGGGAAACCAGGGGGACGGTTCTTCTGGTTGCTTCATGCCTTTAATATCAAAAGGTCAGTGTACCTGTCGGAAAAACAAAAAGACCGGCAAAATTTACCGGCCAGGCAAGGTGTAGTATAAGTAAATACGATGTGTGTTCTGTCAAGCATAACCCACTAAAATATGATTCAGAGGCCCTGTATTTCTTTTTATAATCATCAACTTATAATCGCTCATACGCTGATAATCGCTTGTTAAATTCAGTTACCTCTTTTGTCTTTAGCCTTTTGTTTCACGCCTCAGCTCTTCGGTAATATCCGCGAACCGGTTGAAAAGGGCTATCAGCTGTTTTGTGTTTCCTGCCCCAAAACGGGACACAATTTCACCAAGCATCT
>JAQVXL010000047.1 GCA_028709235.1 Desulfotomaculaceae bacterium | reverse complement strand
TTGGTGGAATGGTTTTGTGGCTAATTCTATTTTACCAAAATTATGGGGTGTTTTGTTATTCTAATTGTCCATAATCCCTTATTTGTAAAGGGCTCAGACGCACTTTTGAACTGCGAAAGTTGAGTCAGAGATAATATAAATCCCTATCTGACTGCCAAATACAGGGATTTTTTACTGTTCCGTATCTTTGTCTTTCGTATCGTTATCTACCATCTTGGCTACCATACCAGCCAGGGACCTCTGCTCATCCTCGGAGCCTGCTTCCCACAACTCTTTCAGCAGGCGCTGCTCCCTGTTGCCGGGGTCAATATTGGCCGATAAAAAGTCTCCCAGGCGGTAGGCCGTTTTGTTAATATTCTCGTCGGACATACCCAGAAACTCAGCCGAGTTAACCGCCCTGCCCAGAGTTTTTTTCCAGTCATGCCAGTTCATATCAATTTCCATGATCACACCTCCGCCTATAATTTAACCAGGGGCGGAAGCTCATATTCGTATAACTTTGTTGGCTAAATCCGCCTTATTTTACCATTCGGCTCACCGCTGGTGGTACCCCCGATGGTCAGCTCCTTGATGGCTATGGTTGGCTGGGCATCGCTCACCGGCACACCCTGACCGTCCTTGCCGCACGTGCCAATAGTGAATCCCAGGTCACTCCCCACCATCTCAATGATCCGCAGCACCTCAGGCCCGTTTCCCGTAAGGGTGGCGCCCCGCACCATCGGGCCGATTTCTCCGTCAGTGATTAAATAGCCTTCCGCCACGTCGAAAACAAAATCACCGGTGGTCGTGTTAACCTGGCCTCCTCCCATTTTTTTCACCAGCAAGCCGTTCTTAGTTTCCCTGATTATTTTTTCCGGATCTGTCCTGCCGGGAGCAATACATGTGTTGGCCATCCTGGGGATTGGCTTGTGCTGATAGGATTCCCTGCGGCCGTGCCCGTTGGGTTCCCTGCCGTCTCTAAAAGCGCTAAGCCGGTCGTACATAAAATCAACCAGTACCCCTTTTTCGATCAAATTTACTTTACGGGCGGGTACCCCTTCGTCATCAAAGCGGTATGAGCCATACCTGCTGTCGATGGTGGCGTCGTCGTACACGCTGACTTCCTCTGAGGCTACAGCCTGACCCTTTTTACCCGCGTATACCGAAAGGTTTTTTTGTACCAGGTCAGCTTCCAGCCCGTGCCCGCAGGCCTCGTGGACCATCGTACCGCCGGCTTCGGAAGCCATCACCACCGGCATCCTGCCCGCCGGTGCTGGCTTTGCTTTAAGCATTTCCAGCGCCCGTCTGGCCGCCTCGCCCGCCACATCTTCGGGTGAATATTCTTTGAAAAGCTCAAAACCGCACAGGCTCCCCGCCGCCTCATAACCGGTCTGAATTACCTGTCCCTGCGCGGCCACAGCCTGGACCATAAACCTGGTGCGGACCCGCTCGTCTTCCACATAATTGCCTTCGCTGTTGGCAATGGTAACTTTTTGTACCACATCGCCGTAGCCTACGATCACCTGTTTAATCTGCTCTTTATCCACCGCGCGGGCGGCTTTGTCAGCTGATTCCACCACCGCCACCTTCCGCTCGGTGGACACTTCTTCAGGCCTTTCTTTGAATTTAAAATCCACCTGTGGCATTACTTTTACAAAATCAAGGTTGACCCCTTTTTTGCCGCTCACAGCGGCGTGGCTGACGATCTTCGCCGCCTCCAGCAGCCCCTCCCGGGAAAGGTCATTGGTATAGGCATAGGCGGTCGAGTCGCCGGAGAGTACCCTGATTCCCGCGCCCGCCTCCATACCGGTCAGGACCCGTTCTATTCTACCGGCCTCACAGCTGATACCGGTACTTCGTTTCTCTTCCACAAAAATATCCGCGAAGTCACCGCCGCTGCCGGTAGCTGAATCAATAACCTCTTTTAGAATCTGTTTATCGATCAGGTCAATTCACCTCATAAAAATAATTTACTGTTTTAATGTTTACAATTAGGATATTTTTAATACAGATATTGGCTCTCATTAATTATATGTTTCCCGCTGTTAAACGTAAAGTTCATTCTTGAAATTTTAAGGAAAGAGTAATTGAGATACATCTCAATAAGGAATGGGAACACACCGTCTGAGACGTAAGAAATGAGATGTGAGACGTCAGGCTGTTAGCAATTCTCAAGGGTTAAAAGACCCAAAGGAATGCAGGATATACTCACGTCCAACGTCTCACGACCCAGGACTCAATTAATGTCCCCGCTTGGATTGGCGGGGTAAACCCCGCCCTACAGCCGAAAAAACGTGACGCCGCCTGTTGGTGAGGCTTCAGCCTTACATCTTTGGCAGTTTAAAACCCGCCCATCAACTGAGGGGTATCTCCTGCGTCCCCTGCTTAACTGCCGGCGTCGGGGGCCGGCTTTGTTTTTTTCACGGTTATTCCCGTCACTGGCGAGCGGGTTTCCGGCAGAGGAGCGCTGAATTGACCGGCATGAGTTTCCGGGTAACCGGCCAGTTCCGGCGCTGGCATTATAGCAGCAGCCGGCTTAAAGACATCACCGCGGCCGGTCAACCATTGTGACATTTCTTCCAGGTATAATTCTCCCGCCGGTTCTTTGACAGAAAAGATCACAATGGCGGCCGCTGCTTTAACCGTTCCCGGCTTTGCTGCGGCAGCCAGGCCTTTGGCGCCGGGTATCTGGCTTATTGTTTCGATCTGCAGGCTTCTAATCTCTAATAAATTAGCGCTATTATTATTTTCTATCTCTTTATAAAAATTCATCAAACTGGGGTAGTCACCCTGCAATACTACCTTTACCGGCAGTTCTAAAGTATATTTATTTTCAATAATTTCCCCCGGTATAATTTCAGCTGCCGCAATATTGCCGGTTGCCGCTGTCAACCCCAGGAAAATAAGATCCGAACCATCTCTGGTGACCTGCTTAAAAGGGCCGCTTTGTACCTCATAGTCCTCTCTGGCCTGCTTCAGCCTGTCACTCTCCTGATCAAAGGCTGCCGCCGCTGCCCTGGCCTGTAACAGCTGATCAGTCTCGACGGCCAACTCTATTTTAGCCTGGGCATAAGATTTTATCTGAGGTACTAATATAAAATACATAAAGCAGCATAAAGCAGCGCCAAGCACAAGCCCGCTTAACAGCAAGCAGCGCCTGCTGAATATTCTCTCCCGCATCAGCCTTCATCCTTTATTCTGGCGATAATCTCAAATTCCAACCCCTCGCTGACAGCGTTTACTTTAACCAGCTTTACTTCTGCAAAATAAGGCAGGCCGTTTAAATTTCTCAAAAATATGCCGATTGACGGAACTGTTCCGGCCATACCTTTACAAGACACCAGACTGGGAGAAGCATATGGATCCGGTTCCTTCTGTTCCGGTTCCTTCTGCTGATCAGTTAAGGGATTAAAAGGCCTGGCGGAAACCTCCAACCCGGTCAGCCAGAGATCGACCGGCGCGATGTTTCCCAGGTCATCCAAAAGGCCGGACCACAACTTATGGTTTTTTAAAATCTGGTCAAACTCCTCAATGGCGGCCTCCATTTCGGTCCTTTCCCGGATGATCCCGTCCACCCGCGCCGCCGCCGGCGCCAGAGAAGCGGCCTGTGCTTTTGTTTCGGCCAGTTCATCCTTGACCGCGCTATAATTGATCAAAAAGATGATATAGGACCCCAGGATCAGCGCCGCGGGCAACGCCACCGCCAGCATTACGGCCAGCTTGCGGATATCGATGACACCTTCACGCTGCAGGTGCCGGGGCAGCAAGTTTACTTTATACGCCTCCACAGCCCGCCACCTCCCGCAAAGCCAGCCCGACCGAGACCGCGTATGCCGGATCATACAGTTCATCTCCTGTAAAATCCACTGCCGGATTGCCGACTTCTGTGTTAATCTCTAAACTCTGGCGCAAATGTTCATTAAGTTCGTCTGGATTACTGATCTGACCGCTCAGGAGAAGCTTTCCCACTGAAATATGTTCAAGGGCCCCATAATAATCCAGCGACCGCTGGAGTTCCTTTGAAATCCCCGCCGGATCCTCACTGCCCGCAGGCAGCAGGCGAATAAACCTGATCAACCCGTCCTGCACCAGGACCAGGTGAGAAGTTTTCGCGCCGATATCCACCATCGCCGTGCTCCCCGGCGTGTTTCTGCCAAAAACACGCCACAAAGCAAAGGCCTGCAGATCTACCGCCGTCACGGTGTAACCGGAGCGGGAAAATATGCCGTGGTACTGATATACAATGGGCAGCGGCGCCGCGAGGATCAGCAGATCCTGCAGGTCCTGTCCGCCGCCAGCCGCCTTTGGCTCCCCTGCCGATTTGTGCTCAGCGCCATTTTCCGCCTGCCCCAGTTTGACATACCTGATCACCAGCTGACTGACCGGAACCGGCACATACTTCTGAATTTCAATTTTTAGGGCCGACCAGAGTTCTTTTTCACCCATCTGCGGTAGTTGGACGCTCCGACACACTGCTTTTTCACTGCCGATACAGGTAATAACCTCCCGGCAATTTGGATTCAGAACTTCCTTTAAAGCCTGGACCAGAGCTTCCTCATCCAGGTGATCACTCCAGACCCCCGGCGGGCTTGGCGCCATCCTCAGGGCGACTACTTCCGGAGTCCCGTCGACAACCTCGATCTCCGCCACTTTAATATGCCCAGCCCCAATGTCCACACCGGTAAAGTGTTTCTTTTCCGGCAGGAAACCCTTTAGATATCTTTTTATTCTTATTCGCCCCATCTGGTAACCCTCACAAAGCAGGTAGTCCAGCTGCTGCTGTCCCGGTAGGAATTAAACAGGTCTTGATCAAAAGAGATGTTGACCCTGCTGCCCGGCCCGGCCAAACCGGCCGCCAGCACGCTGCCTCTTACAGCCAGCCCGGCGCTGCCGTTAACCAGCCCGGCGGAATACAGCAGCGCGTCAATTTCCCCGCTGCCCGCGGCGCAGCTGACTGCCCCGGCCGCAAGTATGGCAAGACTGTCGGCGGCAGAAGACCGTCTTAAACTGCCCAGCGTTACACTGCCGTCTACGACCAATAAGGCATTGCCGCTGTATGTGCCTGACAGCGCACAGTCACCACTTATAAAATAGATGCCGCTTTGAAAAGCCATGACGGCGCTATCAACCGGGGGCAGCTGGCTATAGCCGGCGTTTTTTTGGTACCAGGCCAGTTTACCGGCGCTGAGGAGAGCGGGGAATGCAGCAGTGTCCGGTATTTTCCCAGCCAGTTCCCCGGCGGGCAGTACGATGGTAATCTCTCTGAGATCGTCAGGCGCCTTATTGATATCGTCAACAAAAATAAAACCATTGATGGTAAGCTGCCCCGTACCGGTGAAATCCACACCCCCCAGGGCATAGATATCCCCGTTGATCTTTATGGCGCCGCCATCTGCACACTGGAGACAAACAAGTCCCCGGCAGTACATGTCCCCGGTAATATGCGAGCCGCTGTTTATCACCACATCGCTGGAAACAAAAGAGTCAGCCGCCAGGTTAAAAACGTTGCCGCCGGCAGAACCGGCGTCGCTCAGCCAGAACCCGCGAAACAGGTTTTCCGGGTAAACATGCTCCAGATCCGCCTGTACCTTGACATTTTTTATGCTGCTGCCGCATTGGCCCCGGCATTCTATTGCCAGAGTGGCGCGCTGATCATCCTCAGCTAGTTTTTTTACTCTGATGTATTCAAAAGTACCCGCGCCATAATTTTTCCCCCCGTCTAAACTATTGGCGAGAAAATTATATTCACTGCCGGTGTTTAAATTTCTCAGCCAGGCCGGACCGTTTTTTGCCTCCGCTAAAACCTTTTCAATGCCGGCCTCGGCGATATAATATGCCTGATCCTGATGCACTTCAAAGGCGGCGATTTTTCCGGCGTTTGTCCCCATGACCAGGACAGCGCTGCACAGCAAAAACGTGGCCAGGATTAACACCATCACCACCAGCATGCTCTGGCCCTTTATGTCACGCAAAATCATAGCCATACCCCGTCAACTAATCTGTCCTCAGGCGCACCTTTGTGCTCATCTCAACAATACCGCTGTGCCCTTTTTCTCCTTTGATGGTGATCGTGGCTACTCTGTTTTCCGGATCATAAGCAAAATTTAAATATTGGATGTGGCTGGCCAGGGGCAGGTAAACACCCCCCACGTTTACCTCCGCCTCTTTCTGCGCGGAGTCGTGCCTGTAGCCGTAGATGTTGCTTCCCGGAGCGGGCGCTATCACAATCTGTGCATCGTTATACGAGGCCACACCCCCGGCCTGCCTGATGCCAGAGCTGATCTTTTTTAACGCGATGCGCACGCTTTCCTGCACTTCAATTTTATCTTTATCTCTGATGTAAGAAGTGTACAATCTTGAATAAACATAAAGTGCGGATGAAAGCACAATGAGAAATATTACAGCAGCCACCATTGTCTCGATTAGAGTGAATCCCCGATTACCGCGCATAAACGGTTACCTCGTCAGTTTTTCTGTTGTTAAAGAAACCTGCCGCTCCTGATTTTTCACAGTGTAGTAAACTGTCACCCTGATCATTTTAAGGCCGCCCCGGTTGTTTTCAACATTTATCACATAGCGGTAATTACCGGGACAATCATGATACAGCATATAAAGCGAGGTGGCGTCAGGTACGACAAGCCAGTCCGATTCCAGCACAGCACTGCGGGCGGGGCCGTCATAACCCGTGATTTTTTTCACCTGTCCGGCGCCGGTGCCGCCGCAAATGGCGATATTAAAGCCCTTGTAGAAGTCGTCAATGCCGCTGGCCCTGTGCTCCAGTGTGACTGTATGGGCGTCCGCTCCCCGGCACAACCCCAGCCGGCTCTCCGGTATGCTTTTTATTTCCTCAACCAGTGCGCGGGCAAAATTCAAGGCAGAGACTTCGTCTCTGGCTGCGGCAGCCTGAATACTGCCGTCCCGGTACATATAGATCAAGGGAAAAGTAGTAATCCCTAGAATAAGGATGGCTACAGTGACTTCAATCAGGCTCATGCCCCTCTGGTTTAATAACAATCTAAACACCAACAGCCCGCCTTTTTTATGGAGGTGGTTTGCTGTCGACTCTGACCCGGCCGGTTATGGAAGCGACAATTACGTATAGGTATTCACCGTTTTTATTACACATACTGATGTGCCCGCCATACAAAAAGCCGTTGATGCGGAATGGCTCACCTCTGGTATTAAACCTTAATTTGTTGTCGCAGCCATTCCAGGAGTTGTTGTCAAAATCAAAGTTAGTTGCTACCAGATCGACGCCGGCCGGCAGGTTGGCTGTTTTGTAGGTATCAACATTTCTTTGGATAAAATACCTTTCATTGACACAGTCAAAAAGCACGGTGTAGTTAGCGTCCTGGTTAATATTCAGCTGCTGGGCCAGGCGCAGGTCTGCCGCGATAACTGAAGCGGCAGAGTATAATTTATGCCGTTCAAATGCCCTGAAAAAAACCGGGGTAAAACATATAAGAACAGCAACCAGGGAAAATACAATGATAAACTCCAACAGGGTGAAGCCATTGGTATTAATAACAACCTTTTTTAGATCAGACATGATCATAAGACATCACTGATTTCAAATTACCTTACTGCAAAGTTTGATTACCTGGTTGCTTCAGGCAGATTGTAATTATTTTTACAATTCGTTCCTTAATTTTACATGTCAATACAAATTACCTTCAGAGATAAGATCGAAGTTTGTCTAATATGAAAATTTTATAGCCAATAGCTAAATTTTATGTTATTGGCTAATGCCGGGGCCCCGGCTTAAACTGTCAGCTAAAAAGTAATTATTGAATAAACCACTACTATCGTATAAAATAGGCTTTGCATTGTTAATGTCATTAACTAATTTTGAAAAACGTCCCGGGCTGGCGGATTAAAACCCGCCAGCATCTGTCTAAATAGGAACGGGGACACACCTCTCTCAAGGGCATTCCTGCATGCCGAGGAATGTCCCAGACTAAACTGCCAGTGCCGCGCCAGCGCGGTAGGGATGTCTAATTAGATCTAACCCGTAAGCTATGTATTTTGTTAATGTAGGTGATTAGAGATGGATCGCAGTATTGCCATGCGCGACCAAAACATTGGCAGCCTGCTGTGGAAGTTTTCCCTGCCGGCGATAGTGGGCATGATCATTAACGCCCTTTACAACATAGTCGACAGGATCTTTGTAGGGCGTGGGATCGGTTCTATCGCTATAGCGGCAACAACCGTGGCCTTTCCGATCATGCTCATAAGTTTTGCAGTGGCCATGTTGATCGGCATTGGCGCCACGGCGTTAATCTCCATCCGTTTGGGACAGCAAAAAAAAGAGGAATCGGAAAGAGTGGCCGGCAACGCCGTCGGGATGTTGATTGTACTGCCTTCAATATTAGCGGTCATCTACCTGCTCTTTCCCGATCCTATTTTAAGGTTCTTTGGCTCCAGTGGAGATGTTTTGCCTTACGCCCGGGATTTTACCCATATCATTATGATGGGAGCGCCTATAGGCGCCATCAGCTTCGGTTTAAACAACTTCATCAGGGCCGAAGGCAACCCCAGGCTGGCCATGATGACACAAATTATCGGCGGCGTGACCAACGTCGTTTTAAACTACTACTTTATTTTCATATTGGGAATGGGAATCAAAGGCTCTGCCCTGGGGACAGTGTTGGGCCAGTTAGTATCGGCCCTCTGGGTAATAAGTTATTTCCTGACCGGCCGGAGCCTGGTGAAAATCAGGTTAAAAAACCTGATGCCTCATCTGCCCACGCTAATCGGCATCACGACTATCGGATTTGCCCCTTTTGCTATGCAAATGGCCTCCAGTATCCAGCAGTCGATACTGAATAAAACCCTGCTGGCCTACGGTGGTGATTTGGCCCTTTCAGCCGTAGGGATCATCATGAGTGTACTCACGCTGATGTTCATGCCCATAGTGGGCCTCAGCCAGGGCGCCCAGCCGCTCATAGGTTTTAATTACGGCGCCCGGCAGTACGACCGGGTTAAAGAAACGGTAAAAATAGCAGCGATTGCCGGTACCGGCATTGCTTTAACCGGCTACCTGGCAATTCATATTTGGCCTGCAGAGATTGTCGGGCTGTTCAGCAAAGGTGATACCGCCCTGACAGATCTGACCACCCAGGCCATGAAGGTGTTTTTGGCGTTATTTCCGGTTGTGGGCTTACAAATAATATGTTCGAACTACTTTCAGGCAGTGGGCAAACCGGTACAGTCCACCATCCTCAGCCTCTCCAGGCAGGTATTGCTGTTCATCCCCGCACTGCTGATCCTGCCGCGTTTTTGGGGAATTGACGGCGTATGGAGATCGGCGCCGATAGCTGACGGCCTGGCGGTGCTGCTGACGGTTACTATTTTTTACCTGGAAATGAAATACCTGCCTAAGAGTCGGCCTCTGGCTAAAAAGGCTTAAGCTTTAACCGGACGGGGACTGTCCCCCAGAGAGAACAAAAAGTGGCAGGAAAAAAATGATGCGACAGGGGTATTCCCCTGTCGCATTAATAAAGCCCATTTCCTCAATTTTCAGCAACGATAAACGTAGCTGTGATATTTTACTGCCTTCTTAATCAAAGAATACAGTAACAAGCAAATTATTATCTATACCTGAAACGCCTGTTTGCCTGTATCCCGCCGCGGGGACCCAGTATTTGAGACCAGACTATACCTTTTATTACTTCCTGCCGGCTCAGGCCGTCCTCAAAAAGCTCTTCCCCACTGCGGCACCTGTTAAGCTCCCGGCGGGGGCCGGTACTCTGGCGACGCTCCCCGGCCGGCCCTTCCTGCCTGCTTTCATAGCTGAGTCTTTTAGTTAAATCACCGCCGCGGCCGGAGCGGCGCACACCGGACGGACCTGGACGTCTTCCTTCATATCCGGATTCAGCGCCGGCATGAGTTAAATCACCGCCAAGCCCGGCCGGACCTGCCGGCACGTTTAATTCCTGCCTTATTTCGCCAGGCTCGCCGGCAGAAAGGCCGGCAGGCAGCAGTTCCTCCTCGGCGTAGAGCATTTCCTCCTCTTTGTAGGGAAAATCTTCCCGGGGCACGTCATATTTGCCGCGGGGTTCGTAACGCCTCGGCTGACCGGCGATAGCCCTGAAAATAATGAACGCCAAAATAATAAGCCAAAAATATTCCACTGCAACACACCCTTGATTTTGCTTTTTAGCTATCCTGAAAAAACGCCCTGGTTTGTCTAACCCCGATTGGTATGGCGGGTTAAAACCCGCCATACAACTGCGGAATATCCCCAGTTGCCCTAAGCAAGTTCGACGCTAAGCGCCGTGTTCGATTGAAATCGAACCTACATTGTTTTTTCATCTTCTGATGGCGCCGCTTCGGTGGGGGGACAGTCCCTCTTGACAGTCCCCCCGGACGAGTTTACTGTCCGGCCGGCTTTACCGGGCCGCCTTCTCCCCTGCCCTGGTCACCCATTTTGGCAAGCGAGCCGCGCATCTGAGTGTCCGACACAATGTTTTGCAGATTGTAATAATCCATCACACCAAGCTTACCCTCGCGCAGGGCATCAGCCATCGCCAGGGGTACCTCGGCCTCTGCTTCAACCACTTTGGCGCGCATTTCCTGCACCGACGCTTTCATCTCCTGCTCCCTGGCTACCGCCATAGCTCTTCTTTCCTCCGCCTTGGCCTGGGCAATCTGCTTGTCCGCTTCAGCCTGGTCGGTTTGCAGCTGCGCACCAATATTGCGCCCGACATCTACATCAGCAATATCAATTGACAGAATCTCAAAAGCCGTTCCGGCGTCAAGCCCCTTGCTCAAGACCGTCTGGGAGATTAAGTCGGGATTCTCCAGTACGTGCTTATGGCTTTCCGCACTGCCCACGGTGGTGACCACGCCCTCGCCGACCCTGGCCAGAATAGTTTCTTCGCCTGCGCCGCCAACCAAACGTTCGATATTAGCCCGTACGGTCACTCTGGCGATAACTTTGACCTCGATGCCGTCTTTAGCCACCGCCGATATCAGTGGCGTCTCAATCACCTTGGGATTGACGCTCATCTGCACAGCCTCAAAAACATCCCTGCCGGCCAGGTCGATAGCCGCCGCCCGCTCGAAAATCAGCGGTATAGCCGCCCGCTCCGCAGCGATTAGTGCGTTGACCACCCTGTCCACATTGCCTCCGGCCAGATAATGCGCTTCAAGCTGGTTTACGCTGATATTAATGCCGGCCTTGTCGGCTTTAATCAGCGGGTTGACGATCCTGGCCGGCGGCACCCGCCGCAAGCGCATGCCGATCAGGGTAACTATGCCCACCCTGACCCCGGCCGCCAGGGCCGATATCCATAAACCAACAGGAATAAAACTAAAAATTACAACGACACCGATCAATATCAGAAAAATAAGTAATAAGGTTGCGATGGTGCCAGCGCCCACATTGATCACTCCTTTAAATTTTTATCAGGTTGATTATTCAACAGCCGCTATTTCTTTAACCACAATTCGCGTGCCCTCCACCTTGATCACCCTGATCCGCATACCGCTACGAATGAATTCTCCTTCAGTAACCACATCCAACCGCTGTCCTTCTACCTCCGCTGAACCCGCCGGCCTGAGAGGAGTCAGGGCGACACCTTCTTTTCCGGCAAAAAGGCTCAACTCCGGCGCGGGAGCAACATATCCCTCTTTACTATCCTGCTTGTTTTGCAGGGTTAACTTGTACCACATATTATAGCGGGACATCAAACGCAGCCCCAATATGAAAATCACGATAGTGGCTATAAGAGCCAGGACCAGGGCTGCTGTTACCTGAGTTACATCCACCGCGAGCAGCAGCACTCCCCATCCCACCAGGATGATCCCAACGATACCGGCCACACCAAAACCGGGGAAAACAAGCGCTTCCAGCACAAATGCTATTATTCCCAGCACAAGCGCCAGATAAGCCAGCCAAATGATTAAATCAGGGGACATGGTATATTATCACCTCCTGCATTGGGGACATTTTCAATTTGCAACTATAAACCGGCAACGATCTGCTAATCCATTTTAACACAGATTCAGTAATTATTCTTCCCCTCTCTCCCTCCTTATTGGATGGCGAAGCACCGTTTTTAATTTCTCCGGTGCGATCCTGCGTGGGTCGGAAATGTATATCTCGTGATGGCGGCGAGTATCGTCAATATCAATGGCATAGCCGTTTTCTATGGCAAAACGGTCAAGTGCCGCTACCGTGGCGGATTCATCATCATACGAACCGATATGCATTACCTGAACACATAGCCCCTCGGTAATTATTTCGAGTTTTGCCTTTGATGTGTCAAGATTCGGTTTTTTCTTTGCCAGAGTAGCCTTTGCAGCTTCAAAAGTATCTGCTGTTACGAAGTCTGGCTGCCGAATCATCATCGTCCACTTAAACTTGCCTTTGTCACTTATTGCCCCTCCGCCACCCCTGAAATCATCGTCTACACTCCAGAGGCCTTCAAGCGGCGGAACAATATATTGAAGGACTGATTTGTTGCCCATCTTGATGGCGTAGGAAAGCCCATACAGCAACTCAACAGCGGCTGTATATTCCGCGCTCGTGTTTGGGTCACCTTTACCGTCAACGGTGATAAACGTCATCTGTGGCACGTCAATAACGGACGGCATGTTCTTCGGCAGATACAGATCCTTTTCAGTTTTCTTATAGTCTATCGGCATTACTCCACCTCATCCTTTTCTCAATAAGCGTAAAAATAATAAACTAAAAAAGTAGTATACTAATTGTATCAGTTAAAAGGTGGCCAGGGTATGGCGAAAGTTGTGATTAAAGAATGCAATGATTATGGGCTAGACATGGTAAAACAACAGCTAACCGAAGGTATTAAGCTTTTAGGCGGCTGGGGTCAGTTTGTCTCTGCGGATATGAAAGTCTTGCTGAAGGTTAATCTGATTGGGCCCAAAACACCCGATTCCGCCGCTGTAACTCATTGTGAATTTGTCCGTGCACTAACACAGATTTTACAAGATAAGGGATGTATCGTCTGGATAGGTGATAGTTCTGGCGGAGCCATTGCCGGAATTGCGCCTACAGCCAGTGGCTTTAAAGTATCGGGACTAGAGCAGGTGGCAGAAGATGAGGGTGCTGTGATTAAGAACTTTGACAGGGAAGGTGTCGTCGAAGTAAAGACCGATAATGGTAAAACTGAACATATGTATCTTGCCAAGCCGATGTTTGAAGCAGACTTTGTAATCAATCTGCCAAAATTAAAAACGCACTCTGCAGGTATTTACACCGGCGCCGTAAAAAATCTTTTTGGCTGCATCCCAGGCCTGAGGAAAGCCGATTATCACCGTCAGGCGCCTGATTCGAAAGATTTAGGCATGATCATTGCGGATATTCATAAGTCAGTTTCGGTTGGACTGCATATCATGGATGGGGTTATTGCTATGCAGGGGGAAGGCCCCACAGCAGGGGAGGTTTACCCTGCCCAAAAAATACTGATGAGTACAGATCCACTGGCTCTCGATACGGTTGCAGCGGCAATGATCGGAATGCAAGTTGATGATATTCCCATTCTGCTCAGCGCTAGAGAACGGAAACTTGGTGAATCAGATCTAAAGACAATTGAAATCACAGGCGACTATACTACGCCCCCTGTACTTCAAGGGTATAAATATCCGAAAAGGTTCAGGAGCAGTAAGAAAAAAAACAATGCTGCTTTGATTAAGATAATCGATTTCCTGAAAGCCAGGCCGAAAGTAAACACAAAGCGGTGCAAGCACTGCAATATGTGTGTCGAAAGCTGCCCCGTAAATGCAATCGACAAAGAATCAAAGAAGATAAACTATAAAAGTTGTATAGAATGTATGTGCTGCCATGAACTATGTCTGCACAAAGCTATTGATTTAAAAAATGATAAATGGATCGCAGAGCTATTTATGCGATTTTATCGAAGAAGGATGCAATAATAGTAAGAAAATCAGGCAAAAGGTATGTAATAACTGAATCTGTCCAGCCACCATCATAAGGGAAAGACTTCCATTGCTCTGGAAGTCTTTGTTTCTGGTGCCCGAGACCGGAATCGAACCGGTACGAGTTTTGAAACTCGCAGGATTTTAAGTCCTGTGCGTCTGCCAGTTCCGCCACTCGGGCAATTAGTTTAATTTTAGCGCAAAGTTATTCTAGCATTTCGAGTTTGTATTGTCAAGAATCCGTCAGTTAGATAAGGTTATGGCAATGGTGTATCCAGCGGCATGATATATTCATATTGCGCTTTTCTCATTTATGAAGTAGAATTTCCTCGAAAGCATAGGAAAGGATTGTTTAAAATCGATATAAAAATAATCACCGATAGCTCGTGCGACCTGCCGCAGGATCTGGTTGACAAATACGATATCGGCGTAGTCTCCCTGCATGTCACCTTCGACAATAATGAAACCTTTACCGAAAGAGTTACCATCGAGCCGGAGCAGTTCTGGAAACGCATGGCTGCATCAAAGGAACTTCCCAAAACCTCCCGGCCAACCCCGGAAGCCTTTGCCGGCGCTTTCAGCGCAGCCCTGGCCAACCACGGATCCGTTATCTATCTAGGCTTATCATCGGCCCTCAGCGGTACCTTTGAAAGCGCCCAGTTGGCCGCAAAGTCAGTTCCCGGCGACATACACCTGATCGACTCCCTCACCGGTTCCCTGGGTCTGGGCATCCTTGCCGTCAAGGCTCATGAATTCATCCATTCCGGATTTAGCGCGCAGGCAGTTGCAGATAAAATTATTGATTACAGAGACGGCATGAACACCCTCTTTACTATGGACTCTCTGGAAAACCTGATTAAAGGCGGGCGTGTGGGCAGGCTGCCCGGTTTTATCGGCGCTATGCTGAGCATCAGACCGATCGGCAAAGGCGGGGACGCGGGACAGATAGACGTCCTGGAAAAGGTGCGGGGACGCGCTAAATCACTGCAGCGGATGGTGCAGCTGGTGGGAGAAATGGGCAGCAAACTGCAGGAAAAGATCGTGGGAATCAGCCATGTCAACTGCCTGGAGGAAGCGCTTAGTATCAAGAAAGAAATTGAAGAGAAATACCATCCCCGGAGTATAATCTTAAGCAAAATATGCAGCACTATGGGAACATACGCGGGCAGGGGCGGCTTGATCGTATCGTTTTAACCCTTCGCCTTATCCTCCGTATACATCACTCGGGGCTTCAGCCGGTTTTGCGGAACGGGGACACACCTCTGTTTGGGGATTGGCTTTGATGCCGAGGTACGTCCCCGATTGGAATGCCGAGGTATGTCCCCGATGGGTCTTATTTTTGCGTCTTCAAAGCGGCCAGGGCTTCTTTTAGCTTCTTGTAAGTACCCTCCAGGGACTCCGATATTACCCTGACATCGCCGAAAACCGGCATAAAATTGGTGTCCCCCACCCACCGGGGGACCACATGGATATGAAAATGCCCCGGGATACCTGCCCCGGCCGCCCGGCCTATGTTAATCCCCACGTTGAATCCCTGGGGGTTGAAGGAGCGGAGCGCCCTGACCATCTTCCGGGTCATTTGAAACAACTCCGTCATTTCTTCACCGGTCAGTTCCTCTAGATCACCAACATGCCGCTTCGGTATGATTAACATGTGCCCGTTGTTATAAGGATAAAGGTTCATTATGACAAATGTCTGATCCCCCCGCAGGAGGACCAGGTTCTTCTCGTCTTCAGCCGACTCTACTTTCTCGCAAAAAACACATTTGTCTCCGCCGTGGTCGCCGCCAATGTAAACCATGCGCCAGGGCGCCCAGATCTGCTCCACTTCACAAAAACCCCCACTCACAGATATTGTCCCTTAAAAATCCTAATTAATTACGATTTTCGACACAATTCATTTTACTCCTTTTAATAAGTATTTTTGCATCACTATCCAATAAATATCCAGCAAATTGAACTTTGCCGGAGCGCATAGTTCCATTTCAACAGGATACAATATGCGGTAATAATCCATTTCTGGAAGGTGTGCCATGAATATCCTCAAGACATTCCTGGAAATAATCTCCTACCGGGAAAACCCGGATCGTGAAAGTTTTATCCTGCAGGAGAACATAGACGATAAAATTGCCGGGCAGGACAGCGACGGCGAGTCTGCGGATCAAGAAACAGCAGAAAAACCACGGGCAAGAAAAAGAAAATTTATAAAACCCCGGCGTCCGTCGGAAATAAACTACGGGGAACCTGCCGCAAAAACTGAATCGCCCAGTTCTTCCCTCGAGCAAAACCGGGAGGTGATCAACAGGCTGTACGGTCTGCCGGAGAATCAAGATATTGTCACCAGGGATTTTTTCCTGGGGATGAACCCGTCATGGAGATGCCTGGCTGTTTTTGTTGACGGCCTGACCGACAAGGCTGTGCAGGACCTGCTGTTCGAAGGCCTGATGCTCTTTGCCGAGCCACCTGACGCGGACCGGGGAAAACTCGCGGAGCTTGTGAAAAAAGCGCTGCTTCCCGGCAACCAGGTCAAAGTAATTTCCAGCTTTAAAGAGATCCTCACCGCAGTTAATGTCGGAGACACTGTCCTGTTTTTTGACGGGTGCGCTGATGCGGTAGTAGTGGAAACCAAGGGCTGGGAGCACCGGGGCGTGGAAAGACCGGTTACCGAGCAGTCCATCCAGGGACCGCAGGAAGCCTTTAATGAAACGCTGCGTACCAATACAGCCCTGCTGAGAAAGATTATTAAAA
>JAQVXL010000108.1 GCA_028709235.1 Desulfotomaculaceae bacterium | reverse complement strand
GGACAATGTTACCCCGTACTCGATCTACCGCAGTCAGCAAAAAGCAGCTGCATAAACACCAAATATTGGAAGGAGGATTTATCTTAATAATTTCAAAATCGTGTCTTGACAAGCGGGGGCATTATAATTACATTAAAGAACTAAAAGAGGAAGGTTTGTCGACAAGGTAAATAGAGCGGCTTACAGGGGTAAGCAGGGCGACTATTTTGAAAACCTAACCGCAAGAACCGTCCCCCTGGTTCACAGGGGTAAGCAGGGCGGCTGTTTTGAAAGCCTAACCGCAAGAACCGTCCCCCCGGTTCACCCAGAACCGTCCCCCCGGTTCACTGGTTCAATACATCGAGTACCACTGTTTCAGAGGCGTTTTTTGTTTGCAGCTCTTGGATCGCCTGTTCCATCCGGGCCAAAGAATCTTTTTCATCAAGGATCTGCTTAACTTTAGCGAGCAACTCTTCCGGTTTACCGGCAATCATGGCTGCGCCTTTTTGTTCAAGGAACAAAGCATTTTCCCGTTCCTGTCCCGGAAGTGGACGATAAACAATTACCGGCAGGGATAAGGCCAAAGCCTCGGCAAGAGTAATACCCCCGGCTTTGGTGATCATACATGCAGAGATCGCCATCAGTTCCTGCACCTTTTTGACGAAACCAAAGATGTGCATGTTGGCTTCCCGGGGAAATCCAGCTGCAATTGTTTTTTGCGCGGCCTTATTTTTACCACACACCAACAAAAGCTGAATATCTTCCAATGATAACAGCGCCTGGCATATCTTATCCAAATTGGGCAGGACACCATAAGCGCCGGCCATAATTAAGACGGTCTTACTGGTCGGCTTCAAACCATAGCGTGCATAGATCCGGTTTTTTTGGCAAGGTTGACAAAATTCCCGGCGTATCGGAATACCGCTGACTTTAATACTTTGGGCTGGAATTCCTTTTGCCATCATGGCCTTTTTTAGTTCCTCGTTGGCCACATAATAACGGTCAATCTCCGGGTGCAGCCACCGGTCATGGAGGACAAAGTCGGTTAACACGGAATAAATAGGTATTTGCAGATCAGTTCTCCGGCGCAGTTCGGGCATAACCGACATGGGAAAAGTGTTGATTACGGCATCAGGCTTTTCTTCTCTGATGACGTTTTTCAGGGCGCCCAACCCGAAGCGGTCAATTATTTTAAACGATGCATGCCGGGTCCAGTTGTCACGCGTCAGGTAATAACTCCAACCATACAGTTGAGGACAAAACTTACTGCTGAATAAATAAACTAGCCGTGTAAGTTCGTTAATCAGCGGATGGGACCGGGCATACAGATCTAAAAGCAGTACCTGGTTGCTGCCACTGGCCTCAAAGCAGTACCGCAAGGCTTTGGAAACCTGTACATGCCCGTCACCGTAGCCGGCATATAATATGAGTATTTTCAAATCCTCACCTCTGACCGTAACCCTAATTATTATATCTGTTTATCCCTCAAATGTCTAACCAGGGGGACGGTTCTTGTGGTTGACAATGCTCCCGCAGCTGTGATACGTTGGCTGCGGGAGTGATGATTATGCCGAGAGGGGCAAGAAAGAAAGGCGAAAGTGGGATATATCATATAATACTGCGCGGACACAACAGGCAGATAATATTCGAAGACGATGAGGATCACGAAAAATTTTTACATACAATAAACAACTTTAAAATCAAAAGCGGGTACAGAATATATGGATATTGCCTTATGGGAAACCATATTCATTTGCTGCTTCATGAATTGAACGAAGAAATGGGTACAATAATGCGGCGAATAGGCGCAAGTTATGTATACTGGTACAATTGGAAGTATAAGCGCTGCGGCCATTTGTTTCAGGATCGCTATAAAAGTGAAGCTGTTGAAACAGACGCATATCTTTTAACGGTACTAAGATATATCCATCAAAATCCGGTCAAAGCTGGTATTGTAAAGAACATATCGGGCTACAAATGGAGCAGCTATAATGATTATATAAATAATTTTGCATGGATAACGGACATTGGCTTTGCCCTGGATATTTTAAATGAGGATCGGGAAAAGGGGATACAAAAATTCATTAAATATCATCAAATTCCAGAAGAGGCCAAATGTCTGGAGATAGAAGCAAGCCTTCGGCTGACAGATGAAGAAGCCCAAGAGATAATAAAAGAAAAATGTTGTATAACAAGCAGCCTGCGGCTAAAAGAGTTTGAAAAAGCAAAAAAAGACCGTTTCATTAAAGAACTAAAAGAGGAAGGTTTGTCGACAAGGCAAATAGAGCGACTTACAGGGATAAGCAGGGGAGCTATTTTGAAAACCTAACCGCAAGAACCGTCCCCCTGGATCTATTAAAGAAGAGGTTTTGTGTAGTGGAAGTTTTGAGCAAGTTTATTACGGTCACTGGGCTGGGAATTGTTGAACTATGGGTAGCAATTCCAGCTGGGATTGCCTTAAACCTTCATCCTTTACTTAATGGTGTCGCGTCGGCATTGGGTTCTGTTATTGGGGCGGTATTAGTCATTTTTTTTGGTGATCGCCTGCGCAAGTGGCTGTTGAAAAAGAAGGATCAAGGAAAAAAGAACAAGGGACGGATTTATAAAATCTGGGAAAAATACGGAGTGATCGGATTGGGATTGTTGGCACCATTGTTAACAGGCGCGCCACTCGGGGCTGCCGTAGGAATTACATTGGGAGCATCGCCCAGGCGGCTTATTGTTTGGATGAGTATCGGTATTGTTATTTGGACAGTTTTACTGGTAACAATTGGCACTTTGGGTTTTACGGGATTTCAACTGCTTAAAGTATAAATTAAATAGATCAAAAATAGCAATAAACTTGCATTAAACTAATCCCAGGAGCTGCCTGGCGTTTTCACCCAGAATATTTGTCATTGCCTCCTGGGAAATATTTAATTTTCTGATCATTTCGATATTCTTTTGGGCATCCATAGGGGAAGCTTTCATATTAATGATATTGAAAACAGGAGTAGGCCAGTCGGTACCAAAAATAAACTTATGGGCAAATCGTTCCATATCAGGGAATAATTCTAAAAGCTTTTTCGGGGGCAGGCCGGCCACATCGATGTAAACATTCTGGTGCAGGCGGACCATGTTTAAGGCTTTATTATACCACGGTCCCCGCCCACCATGCGCCATGATGATTTTCATGTCAGGGAAGTCTACAGCTACATCATCAAAATAAATGGGATTCCCATACTTTATCCGGGAGTTCGCAAATATGGAGGAGCCTGTATGGAACTGCACAGGTATGCCAAGCCTTTCGGCCACAGCATACAAAGGGTACAGGAAACTGTCGTTGGGGTAAAAATAATTGTATGGCGGATAAAGCTTGAGTCCCTTGAAACCATGATGCAAGATTAAATCCTCTAACAAATTACCCATATTTGGATGCTGATAAGGATTTAGTGTGCAAAAAGGTATTAATCTCGGACTTGCCTGGCAAAATGTTTCTACCATTTCGTTCGTGGAAACACCGGTGGTCAGAGGAGTTATTTCTGCTAATATAACGGAATAATCTATTCCTTTTTCATCCATCAACTGCAAAAAGTTATGAGGATTGCTATAATATTTTCTGAACTCATTATATTCTTCCCTGGTAGGGTAGGCGCCTGCTAACAACCCGTCGCAATTTACGGCATAGGACTCGTATTTGGCCAGGTGCACATGAAAATCAATGACAGTTTCTTTCAATTATTAAACACCCCAGTCTTATGAAATCTTAGGATTGTTGCGAAGAATAATTCAATAATTCAAGCCTGACCCCAGCAACTGCACGTCAATTGTGGCTCCCGCCGCAAGGCAGTCCTGTCCTTCAGGTATTGCCGCCACTGCTGTGGCCTCGGCGATAGCGGTCAGACGGACGCGCTTTTCCTTTGGATAAAACACCGGCATTCCACCACCATCATGTTCAATAATGCCGTAGAAAAAATCAGTCCAGTCCAGCTTACCCCCCCGGATTTCAGTGGCCAGCCGGGCCTTGATCCGGGGCAGGCCCGGATTGGTATACCCGGATCGGGCGAGGAGGCCGGGCAAAGCGATCTGCAGGAAGCCCATCAAATTGGAAGATGGCCCGCCGGCCAGAATGAAAACAGGTTTTTTATCCAGCAGGCCGAAGCCAACTGCTTTGCCGGGACCGATGCGGATGCGGTGAAACACTTTTTGCCAGCCAAGCTCCGCCAGGACCTGCG
>JAQVXL010000046.1:4087-17826 GCA_028709235.1 Desulfotomaculaceae bacterium | reverse complement strand
ATATCCTTTCCGCCTTCGATGACTTTGCGGGCCAGGAAATTCTAACGGACAGGGATTTTCAGGACTACCAGAGCGTCTATATCGACCTGTATCAGGACTTTAAAAAAGGCGCCGAGGGGGACAGGGAACGCATCAACGACGACATCGAGTTCGAGATCGAGCTGATCCGGCAGATTGAGGTGAACATTGACTATATCCTGATGCTGGTGGCAAAATATCATCAATCAAACTGCACGGACAAGAACATTCTGACCACTATTGACAAAGCCATCAATTCCAGCATTGAACTGCGCAGCAAAAAAGAGCTGATCGAGCGTTTCATTGCTCAGGTGAACACGTCTACCAGGGTGGATGATGACTGGCGCAAGTTTGTCATGGAGCAGAAAGAAGCTGACTTGTCTGCGATCATCGAAGAGGAAAAGCTTAAGCCGGAGGAAGCGAGAAAACTCATGGACAATTCGTTACATGACGGCACACTGAAAACTACCGGCACCGGCGTCGACAAAATCATGCCGCCTGTATCCCGTTTCAGCGGCGGCCGGGCGGCCAAAAAGCAAGGCATTATAGACAAGCTGTGCAAATTCTTCGAGAAGTATTGCGGGTTGGTCAGCTAATACATAAGGATATCGTTCATCTTATGATCTAGACTAAAAATAAAGGTGGCTTTAAATGGTTAAGGGCAGCTATCTTAAACTTCCTCCCGGCGGACTGGCCGGGCGGGCTCAAAAGGCTGTGGCCATGCTTGGCGAATGTACTGTTTGCGCCCAGGAATGCCGGGTCAATCGCCTGAAAGGGGAATTGGGCCTATGCCGGGGCGGGCGGTTGGCGGCGGTGAGCAGCCACGGGCCCCATTTCGGTGAAGAGGATGTGCTGGTAGGGACAGGCGGTTCGGGGACGATCTTCTTGACCTACTGCAATTTAAGCTGTGAGTTCTGCCAGAACTGCGAAATCAGCCGGCATGGCGCCGGCGCCGAGGTGTCCGCCGCGGCGCTGGCCGGGATGATGCTTGAGTTGCAGAAAAGGGGCTGCCACAACATCAATCTGGTGTCCCCAAGTCACTTTGTACCGCAGATCCTGGAGGCCCTTACCCTGGCCGTAGAAAAAGGGCTCAGCCTGCCGCTGGTTTACAACACCGGGGGCTATGACTCGCCGGAAACTTTGGACTTGCTGGAAGGCATCGTGGATATTTACATGCCCGACATCAAGTTTGCCGACGATGACGCCGGACGGAAATATTCCGGCGCGGCCAGGTACTTCAGTGTGGTAAAAAAGGCGGTGAAGAAAATGTACGGGCAGGTGGGCGACCTGGTCCTGGACGGGCGGGGCCTGGCCTGCCGCGGTCTGCTGGTCCGGCACCTGGTCCTGCCGGACAACCTGGCCCGTTCGGAAAAAGTCTTCGAGTTTCTGGCCGGTGAGGTTTCCAAAGAAACCTTTATAAATATTATGGACCAGTATTACCCCGCCTTTAAGGCTTTTAACTACCCGGAACTGAGCCGGCGGATCACCCGCCGGGAATACCGGGAAGCAGTTGCAGCGGCAGTGCGGGCGGGACTGCACAGAATCGTTTAGCGGATCAACCAATTTGAAAGTTTCACTCGTTAACTGGAATTGTGGATATCCGGTGATTCAAAAACCATTATTCTGAGGAGATCGGAAATGTTTAATATCCCGCCAAAGATTTACCAGGAGATTGTGGATTTTGCCAGAAGAGAAAAGCCCAACGAGGCCTGTGGTATTTTGGGCGGCGCCGGAAACAGGGCGACGGTGTTTTATCCAGTGGTGAACACGGAAAAAAGCCCGGTCAGCTACCTGATGGATCTCAAAGAACTGGTTAATGTGACCAGGAATTTAAGGACTATTGATCAGGAAATGGTGGCAATCTTTCATTCTCACCCCCGCAGCCAGGCTTTCCCTTCTGATAAAGATGTGGAATTGGCTTTACATAATAAAACTTACCTCATTTTATCCTTAAAGGACGCGCCCGAGCTCCGGGGATTTAAGATTGACCGGGAAAATGGCGCTATCAGAGAAGTCCAAATAAATATTGAAACCTGAGCTCAAGGAAACCGCGATAAGTTACAGCAACCAACCCATAAATAGCTAAATGGTGCCCACCATACTCTTTGGCTGCCGGCAGAAGTTCTTACCGCTATAAATAATATGCCAAAAAAGAATGCCCCTGCTGCAGCCCATGCTCCGGTCATGGGTCCAAGAGTTGCTGTCAGGGATTCGTTGGCCTTCACGAGTATGTCAGTGAAAGAAACGTAAATCATGACACCGGCTGAGAAGCCCAGGGATATTGAAAGGAATCTTGGGCTAAAAATCGCCTATAAGCATAATGCCAAATTTTAGAGTAATCTCTAACATATGAAAGCTAGTCTGCCATATTTCTAATTCTATCATTTTAATTATTAAACGGGATATGCTAGTATATAAAACAACCGACAACTCTGTATGGCAATAAGGGTGTGTCTGTTGGGAATATTTAGAATTGAGGAGGGATTTATTCGTGAAGCGGAAATCTGTTTTGCTTCTGGTTGTCCTGAGTTTGTGTTTGTCTCTAATCACAGTGGGGTGCGCCCAGGACTCCGATCCAGGTGGAAAAGGTGTAATCAAGATAAGCAACACCCCTTACTCCAGTGACTGGCCCAGTATATATATCACCAAATATGTAACCGAAGACCTGGGCTATCAAGCAGAGTTAGTAGAGGGGGATATTGGCTTTATGTATATAGGTCTGGCCGAAGGCGATATTGACATTTACCCTTCTTGCTGGATTGTAAATTTACATAAAACCTATAAAGATAAGTATGGCGATAAAATTGAGTATGCAGGAATTAACTATGAAAATGCCGTTTCAGGTGTTGGAGTGCCTGCCTATGTAGATATTGACAGTTTGGAAGATTTAAAAGGTAACGGCGCCATGTTTGGCAACAAAATCATTGGTATTGAACCCAGTGCAGGATTGATGCTGACTACTCAAAAAGCTATGGAAGAATACGGCCTGGATGATGAGTATGAGCTGGTCCAGGGCAGTACTGCCGGTATGCTGGCTGAACTTAAAAGAGCAACTATGAGTGAAGAACCTATTCTTTTCCTGCCCTGGCGTCCGCATACTTTGTTCCAGGAGTTTGATGTCAAAATTCTGGAAGATCCTAAGGGTGTACTCGTGCCCGATGACGTCTATATCGGTGTTAAACCCGATTTAAAGGATAGAGCTCCTGACTTATACAAATTTGCTCAAAACTTTAAAATCGAGATAAGTGAAATAGAAAGAATCATGCATGAAGGGAACAACAATGAAAAGGAAATTGCTGCGCTGAGCAGGCAATGGGTAGATGATAACCAGGATAAAATTGATCAGTGGTTGGGGCAATAAGATATAAGGGCAGGCCCGCCCTGGCCAATTAATAGGGTGGACTTATGACAAAGGGGGGACGTTCCCCCCTTTTTTAGCTGTTATTTGTGGATTAATCTGTGGAAAATTGGGATAAAATGGTTCCTGGGATGTGCTCAAGGTATATTAGTGAGAGCATTGCCAAGCGAACCCATGTTTGATATAATATCCCCGAGAACAATTGTTTGAGGGGGATGATTTGCAGAGGTACATATTATGACGGAATTGTCGGTATTGAGCTGGGGAAAAGCAGTATCGGCAGAATTCTCAATCCTGAGCCGGTTGAATTTGGCTGGCTGACATTGGGGATTCTTGTGGTATCTGTGCTGCTAAAACTCTGGATGGCCTGTTTTTCGAAGAACCTCGGGGAAAATATCAACTCCACTGCTTTAACCGCGGTTGCAGTGGATAACAGAAATGATGCGCTGGCGACTTCTGCTGTTTTCATTACCGCGCTAATCTCTCGTTTCGGTGCGATTAACCTGGACGGCTGGGCAGGTCTTGGTGTAGCGATTTTCATTTTTTATAGCGGTATTATTTTGCTTAAAGAAACCAGCAGTCCTTTATTAGGTGAATCTCCGTCAGATGAACTTGTCGTTCACATTATCGAAAAGATAGAGTCATATCAATGTGTGTTGGGGATCCATGATCTGATCGTGCATGATTACGGGCCGGGAAGATGTTATGCCAGTGTTCATGTGGAGTTGCCCGGCAGTGTTGATCCCCTGGTGTCCCATGAAGTGATCAATGGAATTGAAGAAGATTTTCTCCAAGTAGATAATATCCATCTGGTGATCCATTACGATCCTGTCATAGTCAATCTTGACGAATGATGTCACTCCCTCCAGGATTACCCTGCCCTACCCCATATCCTTTTTCTTTGTTTTTACAACAACCCTCGTAACCAATATTAGGACAACGAAGATCCCGACGCCCAGCAGCAAGATGTTAGCTGCATTCCAAATTGAAGCCGTCAGGGCAATCTCATTATTTTTTCCCGGCAGGAGATGCCAGACCAATGTTTTGCCATCATCTTCTGTTTTTGACGCATTGTGAGTCTGCACCTTAACTGGTGTGGTTAACGAAAAATTAAAATCCATCGACCTGAGCATGCTTTGGGCCATAGCGTCTATTTCAGGAGAATGACCGGAACTACTGTCTGAAATACCGCTCAGATCAAAATCCATTTTGACGTCATATACAGTCTTGAAGAATCCTTTATTGACGCTCAGGCCTTCTCCGGTTTTGATATTTTGATCCAGACCAGTTTGGCCAAAAAGTTTCTCGTTTTTCAGGTTTTCTTCTAAATTTGCAATGTGTTTTTCGGCTGCAAAACCTGTCTTGCCGTTTTCACTTAGATTTGTCGTTGTAAATCCGGATTCTTTGGCCTCATTGATCATATCGCCAAGAAAATTGCTGTTTGCGCCATCATTGTTCATTGCCCCTAAAGCCAATAGGGCGGGATCCATCAGCACTTTATAAGATAAATCACCACTGCCGTCTTTGTTAATCGTCAGATGGATATCTGCATTCACGCAGCCGGACAGAAATGCTGCCGCGCTGATCAACAGGATTGTTAGCAGCAAGTATTTCTTCATCAATACAATTCCCTCTTTCAATTTACGTTTAAATTACGTTTATAAAACAATTCTGCAAGGATCGTCTATTTCCTGTCTAGATCATAATACCGCCAGGCCACGTCAGAATTTAGTTTAGAAAACAAAAAAAATTGGTAAATATCTATTGCGCAAAAGCAATAAAAAACACTTGTTTGTTTGCGCAGAAGCAAAGTATAATAGGATAAATTAGCTAATTGCAAAGTGGGGGCATATGATGAAGAGTGGTTTCGGGAGGCGGCTGCGCAAGTTGCGGGTTGCTAAAAAGCTGACTCAGGTTGAACTGGCCAGGTTGTGCAATCTGGGCGACTCGACTTTGTCCTTCTACGAAAGCGGGCAGAGAGAGCCGAACTACGCGATACTATTGAGATTGGCAGAAAAACTAAACACAACACCGAACTACTTGCTGACCGGGAAAGATATAGGCGTCGACTGGTGGGGAAGAGAAAAGGGAATAGAACTTGATCAGTTTATTAGCGGGCAGCCAAAACTGCGGTTTTTGGGGAAGCCGCTGGACGAAGCTGCAAGAGATGACATCATCCTGGTCCTGCAGACGGCCTGGAAAGCAGTAAAAAAAGAGAGGGCGGCAAGACAGCTCATAGGAAAGTAAAAAAGACGCTTGAAGCATTCTTTAACGTTCAAGCGTCTTTTTTATTTCATTAATCCAATTTAATCCACTTTGGGGAGCGCGTCAAAGCCGGGTTGCAGATCCTCATCGGTGGGGATATAATCCGTCATCTTTCCTTCATTATATTGCGCATAGGCGTTCATATCAAAGTATCCGGTGCCGGTCAGGCCAAACAGGATAGTCTTGGCTTCTCCTGACTCCTTGCACTTGAGGGCCTCCTGCAAGGCGCCGTAAATCGCGTGGGCAGATTCAGGGGCGGGCAGGATCTGTTCCCGCCGGGCAAAGAGGGTGGCAGCTTCAAATACTTTGTTTTGTTCCACCGCGATCGCTTCCATGTAGCCATCATGATAAAGCTTGGACAGGATCGGAGACAGGCCGTGATAACGCAGCCCGCCCGCATGATTGGCGGAAGGGATAAACTCACAGCCCAGGGTGTACATCTTGGCCAGCGGCGTGGTTTTTCCGGTATCGCAAAAGTCATAGGCATACTTACCGCGGGTCAAGGACGGGCAGGAAGCCGGCTCTACGGCGAGAAAACGTGGGTTTTTGCGGCCGGTCAGTTTGTCTTGCATAAAGGACGCCATTAATCCGCCCAGATTGGAACCTCCGCCGGTGCAGCCGATCACGATGTCAGGGTATTCACCGATTTTTTCCATAGCGGTTTTGCTTTCCAGCCCGATAATGGACTGGTGCAGCAGCACTTGATTCAGCACCGAGCCCAGCGTGTAACGGCAGCTGTCGTCTTGCAATGAAACTTCGATGGCCTCGGAGATGGCACAGCCCAGGCTGCCGCCGGTGTTGGGATCATGAGCCAATATCGCCCGCCCTACCTCGGTTGTATCGGAAGGGCTGGGAATAATTTTGGCCCCGTACGTTTCCATAACCGATTTGCGGAAGGGTTTTTGCTGGAAAGACACTTTAACCATATATACCGTCAGGCCAAGCCCGAAATAAGCGCAGGCCATCGCCAGAGCGGTGCCCCATTGCCCGGCGCCGGTTTCGGTAGTCAGGGATTTAAGGCCTTGTTTTTTGGCGTAGTAAGCCATCGCTGATGCTGCATTCAGTTTGTGGCTGCCGGAGGTATTGTTGCCTTCAAACTTACAATAGATTTTGGCCGGGGTATCCAATGCTTGCTCCAGATTATAGGCCCGGATCAAAGGTGAGGGACGATACATTTTATAATTCTCCAGCACTTCCTCCGGGATATCATAATATCTGGTGTCATTATCCATTTCCTGCCGGCATAGCTCTTTGCAAAAGATGGGATACAACTCTTCTAACTTGATCGGTTGCAGGGTAGCCGGATTGAGCATCGGATCAGGCTTTTCTTTCATATCGGCGCGAATATTATACCACTGTTTCGGTATTTCCTCTTCAGTCAGATAAGTCTTATACGGGATTTTAGCCATTTTTTTACTCCTTTCGTTTTCGCTTTTATTTTTATTTCGATGTCTTCAATGGTCGGTGAGTATGTCATTAAAATAACAAAAAAACCCGTGCCCCTATACTAAGGGACACGAGTTTTCACTCATGCGGTACCACCCAAATTGGTCAATGACCCACTCATTTCACGCACCATCATACGTGCTCCCTGGATAACGGGTGGAGGATCCCGTCGGTCACTACTCTGTTTCCATTTAGCAACCACCCTCGTCAGTCCATTCAGCTTGCCTGTCACTGCTGCAATCTCAATATCTGCAACTTTCTGGAAGCTCAGTTTCAAGCCTACTTCTCTGACTCATCAGTTTCAATAATTTATATATTTTGTATTTTATCCCGTCCCCGCCTGTTTGTCAATCTTTTGGCCAGGCCGGGTAAAAATATTTTCGTTGTGGATTGATGTGATATGCTGGAAATCTGTTTAAGGATTTTGTGTCTGTGGAAGTCGAAGAGTATCAATAGTTAACAGCTACGTTTATAGTTGCATTTTTATAATTGCATTAATCGTTACTCTGTATTAATTTTGTCACTGCAATTATGATAGAATAACCTTGACATAAAATAACTGTAACCTGCAGACAGAACGGTTATAATCAGACCAGCGATACAGTTACATGTATTAAACAACCAACCGGGAGGCTGAGTTATGCAATGTTATATCTGTGACGGCAATATGACAAAAGTACAAAAGGATGTAGAGATAACATGGAAAGGGAAAACAATGTTATTTGAGGGCATAAATTTCTATGTCTGCGAATCCTGTGGTGAGGAAGCTTATGAGCCGGATGTCAAAGCCATGCAACTATTAATAGAAAGAGCCAATAAGAAGAATGAATACCCGGCAATAATGCATGTAGGAGAAATAGCGTATTTTCTTCGGATCAGCAGCCAAACCATCAGCAGCATGTTCAGACCTGTTGCCTGCGGGTGTACCTGCAGGGGGCAGGCTTGAAATATTTACTTACAAATCAAAGGTGCGGGTTATCCATATAAATATATTATACGGATAACCCGCACTTTTTCTTTATATCCTTAAATACACCGGCTGATAGCAAAAGCCGAACGTTTAACTGCGTTCGGCTTAAACTAATTCAGAGCAGGCGCGGTGCTATTTTTTTACCGGACAGCTCACTGGATTGGCCGCCAGCAATTCGACTAATTCTTTATCTTCAGCCTCTATTCTGGTAGAAATCTTATCGATTAAGGAAGATGTTTCTTGGACGAACTTCTTCATATCTGCTCTAATGGCATTGGGAGTGCCGATATATTGTTTGATGTAGGCTGCAAATTTATCAGCGAGCCCGCCCATTTCTAGCGAGAATTTGGCAGCGGTTTCAGCAGTATATTGATCATTGCTCTCTATCAGGCAGGGATAGAGGAAATCATCCTCAAACTTCAGATGGGTGTGCAGGATCGCATTTAACTGGCCCAGCTTTAAGGCAATCCAAATGGTATTATCGGGAATATCTTCTGCGGAATAAACATCCTCCCGCAATTCATTAATAATAGCCTTGATCTCTTTATGCTGCTCCTTGATTTTCTGACTATATATCTCAATCACCTCAGTTTAAAAATTCTGTTACTTATCTGAATGTAATTTTAATATATTATTTGATTGTTGTAAAACAGAAGCTAAATAATTACATGGTATTAAAAGTATTCCATTAAATGACTTAATATGAGAAAATAGAAGAAAAGCAGGTGACGCGTATCCCTACCGCTGTTTTACATCAAGAGAAAGCAGGTGTGTTGTTTTTTATGGGCCTGAATCCTCTGGAATAAAGAAAATGGTACCAGTCACAAAATTTGTTAGGGGGTCTAAATATAAATGCTGACAGAAAATGATTATAAGAAGTTAACTGAGCCGGCGTCAGTGGCTTTGGTCGGAGTGACCAGCAGGACTGGAACCGGCAGCAGCAGCCCGCTGGAGGTCCTGCTTAAACAGGGCTACCAGGGACGGATCTACCCTGTTAATCGAAAAGGGGGAGAAATTTTAGGACTGCCTGTCTACACCTCCCTTTTGGACGTGCCGGAAATACCCGATCTGGCAGTTATCTGTGCGCCGCGTGATGCGGTGGTGGAGCTGTTCGGCCAGTGCGCCGCCAAAGGGGTCACAGTTGTAACCATCATTGCCCAGGGCTTTCTTGACGGAGATCAGAGGGGCAAATTAATGCAGCAAGAAATTTTTGCGCTGGCCGCTGAGAACAATATTCGGGTACTGGGACCGAACACCCTGGGGGTCTTAAACAACTATCATAATTTATGCACTTCTTTCTATGATTTTGGCAACCCTGTTAAACCGATAGGGATCACCTGCCAGACCGGCACCTTTTACTTTGGCGCCTCTCAATTATGTACCGGCGCCGGAATTATCGTAGATTCCGGCAACACCACTGATATTGATGTCACCGATGTGCTAGGCTACCTGTCAGGTGATCCCCGCCTGAAAGTTATCAATATCCACATGGAGAGCCTCCGTGACGGGACCAGGTTCATTGAGGCGGCCAGGGACGCTGTAACTCAGAAACCGGTGATTGTCTACAAGACTGGAGTCAGCCCTGCCGGTTTGCAGGCGGTGAGTTCACATACAGGCTCCCTGGCCGGTGAGGACCGGGTTTTTGACGCCGCATTCAAGCAGTGCGGCTTGCTCAGGGCGGTGGACGTTGAAGAAATCAGCGATCTGAATAAAGCATTCTGCACATTCAGCGGGATTAAGGGGAACCGGGTCGGATTGATTTCAATCTCCGGCGGCGTCGGTGTCTGGGCTGTGGACGCCTGTACCCGCTTCGGCCTGGAAATTGCCAGGTTCAGCCCGGCCACCATTGAGTTGCTGGAGGGGTTTTTTCCCAGTTGGGCGCAATGGGCTAACCCGTTGGATATTTGGCCGGCCAGTTTGTCTCACGGCTACCAGAATTGCTGCCGCCAGGTGCTGGAGGCCTATATGGAAGACCCGCAGATAGACGCAGTCATTTGCATGACTGGATCATTCCTGGCCCCGGGGGAGGATTTTTTAGACATCACCGGAGTCATCAGGGAAATTGCCGGCAGGTATCCGGAAAAGCCGGTGGTTGTTAACTCCTGGGGCAGTAACTACCGCTATTATGAAGAAGAGTTGGAAAGGGACAACACGGTGGTGTATTATTGTTCAGTTGACCGTGCTGCCAGGGCGCTGGGGGCGTTGTATAAGTATCACCAGCTGATCAAGAATAAAGAACGCAGGCCGGTAATACTGCCTGTCCACCCGGGGCAGGGGGAGGCTGCCGGAATTCTCGCCGGCGGGAAAGGTAATCTGTCTCAAGTCGAAGCTCTAAGGGTACTGGAAGCCTATGGCATTACCACCGCCCGCTGGGGCCAGGCCCGGAACCTGGAGGAGGCGTTGGCCTGGGCCGACCAAATCGGCTACCCGGTGACCATGAAAATTTTGAGCCCCCAGATCATCCATAAATCGGATGTGGGCGGGGTGCGGCTCAACATCCAGAACGCCCGGGAACTGACAGCAGCTTTTACTGATATGCCCGTGGAAATAAGCCAAAAACAACCTGGCGCGCTACTGGAGGGCGTGATTATCCAGGAGTACCTGCCCGGGGGTATAGAACTGCTGCTGGGCGGCAAGAGGGATCCGGTGTTTGGGCCAGTGCTGGCTTTTGGCGCCGGGGGAATTTTCACGGAAATATTGAATGACGTTTCCTTAAGAATTCCGCCCTTGAGCAGGGAAGAAATCAAGGCCATGATTGAGGAAACAAAAGTAAGCAAAATACTGGCCGGAGCCAGGGGCGCCGGCGCTGTGAACCTGGAATTGCTGATTGATTGCCTGGCCGGTTTATCTGCATTAATGATGGCGAACCCGGCTATCTCAGAAATAGACATTAACCCGATACTGGCCTGTGCAGACCGGGTGGTAGCGCTGGACGCCAGAGTAATAATATAAATAGTAAAAGCCGAACGACTAACTGCGTTCGGCTTAAACCTTGTCATTACTGACATTTCTGGTGTCGGAGGCGGGACTTGAACCCGCACGGTCACCCACACGCCCCTCAAACGTGCGCGTCTGCCTATTCCGCCACTCCGACATGTTAAATTTTTTATAAAACGAGGGTGGTAACTAGTTTGGAACCTGGAACCTTACCACGAAGTGTCGTCCCCGCAAACGTGCGCGTCTGCCTATTCCGCCACTCCGACATGTTCTCATTTATAAAGGCGCCAGAGGGTGCCCTTCTCCACTCCCGCAAAAGTTATTATAACAGAGAGCTATTTTGAAAGCAAGTGAAAGTGTGGGGTTGATAGAAGCTGCGTTTTAGCATAGCATAAGAATTAATAGCGCGCGGTGGAAAGGGCAGGCTCTGCATCGTGTCGAAGTATGTGAACAATATATACATGCGCTCATAATTTGGACATCACAGGATTATCTTTTTTATGGAGCGTTCTTTCTGGAGGGAAAAAATTGTATCCGCAGACACATGTTTGTTTTGCTGAGCTGTTTGCTGGCAGGTATTCGGATCGAATATCTCTGGGCAGTATTCTGCCGGACATGCTGGTGGGCGACTGGTTGAAACACAGCGAAGCGCACAGCAAAGGCGCTGAGATATATTATTTTCTGGCTCAAAACCGCTCACTGCTTGATTTCGGAAAGGCGGTGCTGACCCACGGCTTTGTCCCCAAAGGGCTTGATTACTATGGTGACGAAAAGTATCTAGACTTTGAGAAGGGTTACAGCTTTGAAAAAGCCAGACCTTTTATTAAAAAAACAATAGAAGCATGCCGTATTCCACCGGAAATGGGCTGGTGGAAAGCACATAATATTATCGAAATGGGTGTGGAGCTGCTGGTTGGTTCTCTCGGTGATTACAATGAGCGGCTGAAAAGCGCTTTTTCTAATCATGCCCTCGTCTCTGAAGTGAACGAAATGTTATACAGCCTCTGGCCCGACAAGGATTTGAGATTTATCAGAAGGGCTGAAAGGTTTCTCAACCTCATTGAGGTTGAAAAGCCCAATGTGGAATCACTGGCTCAGAAATACAGGGTGCAGATGTTAATTAGGCACCAGACGGAAATCGATACAAAAAAAACCGCTCGCCTGATTTACCAGGCTGCGGAAAGCATTAACGACGATATTTTTCAGTTTTTTAAAAACACTGTCGTCAGCGTGCAAAAAAATATCGAAGAAGTTATATTTTAGGAATGCGGATGGCGCTGATCATAGCCAGGGCGATGACCACGCTGGATATCAGGGTCACAGCGGGGTTATGAATGATAACAACCAGTACGGCTAAAATAGCGCCGGCGGCGGTGATGGGCAGGCCCTGGAAGTGTTTTTTGCTGCCGGTGGATATATTAAACCTGGCCAGGCGGTAAGCGCCGCATAAGATAAAGAAGGCAAAACACGCCAGGCCGGCGTAAGGCCATTTTTCAGTCATGGTAGCGTATAGCATCAGCGATGGCGCCACGCCAAATGAGACCAGGTCTGCCAGAGAATCCAGCTCCTTGCCGAAGGCCGAAGCGGCATCGTAACGGCGGGCCAGGAGGCCGTCCAGCCTGTCCAAAACCGCGGCCAGTATAATAAATACAGCGCCCAGCGTAAAGTTATGATTAAAAACTGCGGCAATAGCCAGAACGCCAAACAGCAAATTAGCGCCTGTACACAAGTTTGGCAGCATTTCTACTCTGATCACAAGTACACTCCGTTTCTTTAATCAGGAGGCAGGGCGCCTATAATTGTTTCCCCCGCCCTGACCCTGTCACCTTTTTTTACCATAAGCCCGGATTCTACAGGTATAAATAGTTCAGTGCCTGAACCAAATTTTATAATACCGATAATTTCCCCGCCGGCCAGCTTTTTACCTTCATCAACCCAGCATTTTATCCTGCGGGCGATAAAGCCTGTGATCTGGCAGACCATTATTTTATAAGACTGGTTTTCAATACCGATGTAATTTTTTTCGTTAATTTCCGAGGCGTGGCTTTTAAAGGCCGGGATGAACTTACCGGGACGATAGTGCCTGTACTTTACTTCGCCTGGCACTGGTGAGCGGTTAATGTGGACGTTAAAAAGTGATAAGAATATATTAACCCTGATCGCCCTGCCTTTAATGAACTTATCCTCATATACCTCGTCAATATCCATGATGACGCCGTCAGCCGGAGAAAGGATCAGGTTTTTTCCAGGGGGGATATTCCTTTTGGGATTGCGGAAAAAGTATATAGTAAAAATAATTAAGAGCGCGGGCAGAAGCATGAGAATTGGCGCAGTGTAATAGAAAACAACCAGCAACCCGGTGAGGAGCAGCAGATAATGCCAGGTAAGTTTTAGAGTAAGGGCGGCCCTGCCGGGCAAATTGCTGTTATTATTGGATACCAATCTGTAACCTTCCTCCCGCAACCTTCCTCCCGCCAGAGAAATACGCTTATAAACACCTAGTATATCATACCTTGTAGGACAGTTCATTGCAAGATTGCATGAGAAAAGCCAGTTGAAAAGATTTCATGCCGGAGAGCTTTTCTTATCTAAAATGATAGAATCGTGCAGTACATACTGTGGTAATATTGCCAAGAAGATTCTCAAAAGGAGCTATTATTTTTGAAACCTGGATATTATAACCGGTATTCCGCATACCTGGTTAAAAAGTACAGTCAAAAAGTATATAAACTGCCGGTCAATCTG
>JAQVXL010000046.1:0-3987 GCA_028709235.1 Desulfotomaculaceae bacterium | reverse complement strand
GTGGTAATATTGCCAAGAAGATTCTCAAAAGGAGCTATTATTTTTGAAACCTGGATATTATAACCGGTATTCCGCATACCTGGTTAAAAAGTACAGTCAAAAAGTATATAAACTGCCGGTCAATCTGCCCGGCACGTGTCCCAACCGGGATGGCAGGCTGGGCCGGGGCGGGTGTATTTTTTGTGATGACCAGGGTTCCGGTTTTGACTGCCTGTCTAACACCGTATCCATCAGGGAGCAGCTGGAGGCAAACAAGGTGTTTTTTCGCAAGCGTTTTAACGCGAAAAAGTTCATTGCCTACTTCCAGGCCTATACCAATACTTATCTGCAGCTTGACCGTTTTAAGGAAAATATCAGCGAAGGGGTTGGGGTGGACGACCTGGTGGGATTATCGGTCTCGACCAGGCCGGATTGCGTGAATGACCGTTACCTTGACTTTCTCAGCGAGATTAGGAAGCGTCATCATTTAGACATAGATATCGAACTGGGGCTGCAGACGGTAAACTACCATACTCTGCACAGGATCAACCGCGGTCATACCCTGGCGGAGTTTGTCGACGCCGTTTTGCGGATCAAAAAGCATGGTTTTGCCACCTGCGCCCACCTGATCCTGAACCTGCCCTGGGACGTTATGGATGATGTGCGGGAAAACGCGAAGCTGCTCTCGGCCCTGGGTATCGAGTATGTCAAACTCCATTCTCTTTATGTGGTGCGGGGCACGGTATTGGGTGATATGTACGAGAAAGGGGAGGCCGGGATCATTTCCCTGGACGATTATGTCCTGCGGGTAGCGGAGTTCTTGAAATACCTGGACCCGGATATGGTGATCCAGCGGCTGGTTGGAAAGGGGCCGCGGGCCGATCTCCTGTTCAGCAACTGGGGCCTGAGCTGGTGGCTGGTCAAGCAGCGTATTGAAGACTACCTGGTTAAAAATGGTATTTATCAGGGTTTGCAGTTTGATTATCTGGACGGGAAGGCAGTCAGGTTTTTGCCGGGCGCTGATCAGATTTGAAAACTGCTTTTATTATACTGAAAGGAGGATCGTATAGCTATAAATTCACTTTAATAAAAAAGGAGGAATGTTTAGTGACGTTTGACAAGGTTTTAACACTGCCGTTTAAAAACGACGGTATTGTTAAACTGCTTATTGGCGGGGTACTGCAGCTTATTCCCATTATAAACTTTTTTTCAATGGGTTATGTGGTGGAGTGTTATGAAAAAGGCGCTTTGAGACGTGAAGAGATGCCGGAATGGACCGACTGGGGTAATAAGTTCGTTAACGGACTGTTGATCTTTGTTATATCCTTTGTTTATCTTTTGATACCCATACTGCTTTTTGGATCGAGTCTTGTCAGTATGGTTACCAACCCCTGGTACGGTATAAGTGGCGGCATGATGCTGCTGGGAATAATTGTTTTTTTAGTATTTGCTTTTTCACTGCCAATGGCTATTGCCAACTTTGCCGCCAAAAAGAATTTTGCAGCAGCTTTTGAGTTTGGCTATATATTTAAGTTAATCGGTTCTTCACTTGGCAGTTATATCGGCGCCTTTCTCCTTTACATAGTCGCGGCTATAATCTGCATGATCATTGCGATGATCCCGGTAATAGGCTGGATCGCTATAATATTTATCGGTTTTTATCTGGGTTGCGTGGCCGGATTCCTTTTCGGCTCGGTGTATGGAAAAGCCGGCGGGGCGGCATTTGCCGGCGGAAACCCAGTAAGCGGCGCAGTAGTTGAAACTGCTGCGGCTCTGGAAAGATCTTTTTGTTCTGATTGTGGGGAAAGTCTGCAGCCCCAGGCCAAATTTTGCCCAAAATGCGGCAGCAGGCAGTAATACCGGGTTTGATCGCCTGGTGCAAAACTTACCTTTGACTTTAGCTGAGTGTTTGTTTATGCTATTGTTCTGCCCCCGGGAAATGATCAGAATGGGGTGAGAAAATGAGAAAATGGCACGACATGCTAAAGAACAAGAAGATGGTTTGCTTAATAGCGGGTTTACTGCCGTTACTTACGGTTCTATTAATCAGCGCCGCGGTAACGGCAAAGAAAATTACGGCAGCCAATAAACAACAAAATAAACAACAAGTTGTTTCAAACACTGAAGAGGCTCAGACTCCTGTTTTGACTGACAGGGATAGTACTGAGCCGGTTTCCAGGAGCGCCGGCGCCGACCGTTACAGTGTCTATATCCTGGCGCAGGTGATTGAAGGCGAGTCTGCCGATGAGCCTTATGAAGGTAAGGTGGCGGTAGGGGCCGTGATCCTGAACCGGATTGAAAGCCCGGAATTTCCAAATTCAATCCCGGGGGTTATCAACCAGATGGATGCTTTTGAATCGGTCAGCAACGGCCAGTATCAAAGGCCGTTAAGCGAGGAATCCATGCAGGCCGCGGTAGACGCGCTGAATGGAAACGACCCCAGCGACGGGGCGCTCTACTTCTGGAATCCGGCTAAATCCACCAGTAAATGGGTTTGGTCGCGTCCAGTGGTAACACAAATTGGCAACCATGTGTTTGCCAGGTAGTAAAAGTAACAGGGAGGCAGTTAACTGCCTCCCTGGCTGTATAGACGGGTGTAAATTTGATGGTACTTGAGGACCTTCTTAATATAGTGTCTGGTTTCTGGAAAAGGGATCTGGTCAATTTCGTTAATACCGCCGGATTTATCTGCCGCGATCCATTCCATGACGTTGCCTATCCCGCCGTTGTAGGCCGCCAGCATTAAGATCACATTGCCGTTGAACTCATCATCAAGACCCGCCAGGTAGCAGGCGCCGATATTAATATTGATTTCCGGTATGAAAAGCAGATCCGCGCTGAAATCGGGGTAACCTAACTGACCGGCGACTGATTGCCCGGTTTCGGGCATTATCTGCATCAGGCCTCTGGCGCCTTTTTCTGAAACCGCCCGGGGCTGGAAGTTGCTTTCCGCTTTGATCATGGCAGATAGCAGATAGGTGTCCTGATTGTGGACCGTGGCATATTTTAAGGTTAAATCATGGTAGGGAAGCGGGTAAAAAAAACGCCAGATATTGTCCGCGTTAAGAAGCGCCACCAGCAAAAGCAGGGTTATGGCCAATAACGCCCTGCGTCTGGCGTAAACTTTTTTCTTTTTTTTCCTGTAATAAGCTGCGCTCAATTACTTCACTCCGCTGGTTTCTGCCCGCTCTTTAAGTTATATTCCGTCTGTTTCCCGGAAATGCTCTTTCATCATATTTTCCCAGTGGCGATTAACCTGCCTTATGGTTTCGTTTTTATCCCCGCTGTTTTCAATCACCCTGGTGGCAAACTTTAATTTTTCATCCTGGGGCAGCTGCGCGGCAATACGACTGAGGGCTTCCTCCGGCGTCACACCGTCCCTTTGGGTCAGGCGTGCAATCTGGATGTCCTGATCTATTTTTACCATCCAGACCTCATTTACACTTTGCTCCAGCCCTACTTCGACTAAAAGAGGAGCGTCAATAACCAGCACCCTGGGCCCGGCGCCATTTTTGTTTTCTTTTTGGCATAATTGTATTTGCCGGTAAACTTCCCCTTTGATTTTAGGGTGGGTGATGTTATTCAATTTTTCCATTGCTTGCGGGTCGGCAAATACTTTCGCCCCCATTTTTTTTCGGTCCAGGTTACCTGTGCTGTCCAAAAATTCTGCCCCGAAACAATCCGCGATTTCCTGCAAGGCGGGTGTGCCGGGCAGCACTACCTCCCGCGCCACCAGGTCGGCGTCAATGATTTGTGCACCCAGGTCCTTTAGCCTGCGGGCCACGGTACTTTTTCCACTTCCAATGTTGCCGGTAAGTCCGATCACGATCATAGCTTTCCCTCGCATAGACATAATCTAGTTATTTTCGCGCTAAATCTTATACTTCCTCTAAAAAATTTATTATATTTGTCAGAGGGACTGTCCCTCTGACAAAAAGTGTCAGGATTAGCATAGTTTCATCAGTCCCAGGGCAATCAGTATGCATCCGGGCAGGGCTGTAAGCCAGC
>JAQVXL010000107.1 GCA_028709235.1 Desulfotomaculaceae bacterium | reverse complement strand
CGGCGGAAATTTTCATCGCGCTATTTTCTGTTGGATTGTAGAGGATAACTGTGTTGGTGTCACCGTCAAAAAAAGTTATGGTGTTCTGACCGGCTACGGTGCTTTCGGTCTTCATCTTCTTGCCCTGCAGCCAGACCTTGCCGTCCATGGTCATTTCAGCTGTGCTCATAGAATAATCATAAGATAAACCGTCAACCTTTTTACCTCTGGCAAAGAGCTCATCTAACGTTTCACTTTTGGCGGTTTGCGCCGGCTGACCGGTTGACTGACCGCTGGTATTCTTGTCGCCGCCGCAGCCGGCCAAGATCGCACCGGACAAAATTATCGCCAGCAATACCGGCAAAACTAACCATTTCTTCAAATTATATCCCTCCTATAAATTCATATATACTAAAATTTTAACATTTATCAGCTAATCGTTCAATATGTATATCGAATTAAGTAAAGCCGGTTATAACTAACCGGCTTTACTTAATTCGAGGAAATCCCAGCCCAGACTTGTCATGCTACACATCTTGCTTTTACCCTCAGTGGTCACGTCAACCAGGCCGAGAGCATAAAGCTGCATGACAACATGGTCAAGTACTGCCCTTTTCACTTTAGCAGTCAGGGAGAGCTCCTCTTTGTTCATGGGCCCATAATCATCCAGAGCCCTGAGCACCCTTTCCGCCTCATCGGGAAGGCGGTGCTGCACCCCGGCAAAATATTCAATTAGTGTACCAGTCATTCCCAATAACCTCCTTATTGCATTCTTTACTGATAGTATGGTCATTTATTTAGTTAAAAATAAGTACTATTTAAAAAACAGCAGTAAAAATTTTTTCAGCTGCTGCAAGCGCTTTTTTTTATTGCCTTTCCAGCTCTGTTCTATTTGTGGTAAAATAATATAAAAAATCTCGATATCTATCTGGCATCAGTTGTATATTAAAGATTTATACTTCTTGACAGCATCCTGCAGTTAAATTTTTACGCTTATCATAAGTTAAGAAGGTGAAATCGTGTTGATTCCCGTTAAAGTCAAAGAGATTGCTTATGACATAATGATGAATCCTGTCATATTATTAACAGATGAGGATGAGCTGAAAGCTCTGCCGATCTGGGTCGGCCCCTTTGAAGCCCATGCCATTGGGATTGCCCTGCAAGGGATCAGGCTTGACCGACCTCTCACCCACGACCTGCTTAATAATGTCTTCATTCTGCTTGATGCCAAGCTGAGCATGGTTGTGATCAACGATGTCACAGAAGGAACTTATTTTGCTGAACTCCACATTTGGCGCAACAACAAAGAACTGGTGGTTGATTGCAGGCCCAGTGACGCCATTGCACTGGCAGTGCGTACGGAGACCCCGATCTATCTCAGCAAGAAAGTTGCTGAAGGTTCACTGGCCATTGAAGATTTGTTAGATGAAGGGCAACACCAGGAGTTAAAAGAAATCCTGGAACCCGGCCGCTCCAATGACAGCAAGAAGTCACTGCACTGATTAATTAGTGAACGCATCCAGCTAAAGCTGGTATAAATCCCCACCCTACAGAAATTATGCAAAATTTTACTTTACTATTGTAACCGGGCAGTCCGCCAGTTGTACGACCTTGGAACTTACGCTGCCCAGCACAATACCCTTTAAGCTGCCCATTCCCCTGCTGCCTATCACTATATGTTTGATGCCCTCAGCATGGGCGTAATTTACAATATCCCTGGCCGGGTTTCCGATCTTGGTCAACCCGGTTGCTTTAACGCCGTTCTTTTCAAAAACCTCCATGGTTGCATCCAGGTCTTCCTTCGTTTTTTCTTTAAAAAACGCATCCACTTCCTCAATTACAATCGGTGAACGCAGGGGTGAGTAGTATTTCATTTTCTCCAATATATCGTTCACAACGATAACAGTAACCTTGATGGCTGGAGCGAGCGAAACCATTCTTGCCGCAAACTCGGCAGCTCTGAGAGCGTTCTCTGAACCATCAGAAGCTAATAGCAGTTTATACTCCATATCAATACCTCCTGTTACGTTAGGTTTATTTTAAAAATTATCTTATATTAAAAATAACCTGTCAACTGATAATGGAAAATGTTAACACCGGTTATGCGGTATGTCCCCTGAACGCCGGTCTGCTCACCCAATTTCACAACCTTAGCTTCACTTCGTTTACTGACGACGATTCGGAAGGGAATTGGAAACCGCTTGGTTAACACTATGCACCCAAAAGTTCTAAGGCGGGAATTTATCCCGCCAAAAATGATATCGCCAACTTGCCGAAGGCGCCCCTGCAACTCTCACTCCCCAGGAGGTGCTTTTTCATCATCCACTCCGCGAAAATTTTTATAATACATGCCGTCATCCCCTACCTCATAAGGGATACTGTCAACATCCTCCACCGCGCCCTTCCTTTCTACATCAAAATCCGAATATCCATAGTAAGAGCCGCCCCTGGACCACTCATCTGTGGTCTCACTGTAATTGGACACCTCCTGCCAGGCGTCTTCCCCGTCATATCCCACCGAGTCGGTATCGTCGTTGAAGGTCCTGGCAAACGGCGGACTCAGCGTTTCCTCCTCCACAGGCCGGTCGCTCTGGTGCGGGATCTTTTCTTCCGCATCTTTGCAGTCTCTGCATTTTGCTGTGGCCGGAACGGCCTCCAGTCTTTCTAAAGAGATAGCCCTGCCGCAAACCTTGCAGGCGCCGTAGGTCCCATCGCTTATTCTCTCCAGTGCCTGATCTATCGCCGCCACTGTAAGCATGGCGTTTTCCCTCAGAGAAAAGTCCTTGCTGCGCTCAAAAACCTCCGACCCAAGGTCGGCCGGGTGATTATCACAGGTTGACAGTTCGCTGATCGAATCCTTCATTGAAACCCCCAGCCCACTCTGTCCCTGCTCATCCAAAAAGTTGACCTGACCGCCGAGTTTCTCCCTTTCTTGCAAAAGGCGCCGCTGGAAATTTAACAGTGTTTCGCTATCCATACTAGCTTTCCCTCCTATACAGAGCTCAGATTCTCAGCTGTACCATCCTGACAATTTCAGCTATAAAGCCGCCAATCCACGGCAGGTTCAGCATAACCAAATACTTCAGAAAATATAAAACAACTGCGCCCAGAATCGTAAACCCCACCGCTATACCCACGCCCCGGCCCACTCCGGCGATAAAGTTGATATACAGCAGCCTCCACGGCCGGTCAAGGAGCTGGACATACTCGGCCAGTTTCATTTTTTCTATTTTTACCGCCAGGTCTGTAATTTTTTCCTGGAGTGTTTTGATCAGCTGGTTTTGATTTGTGGTATCCATATTTACTCCTTCATTTGCTTTCGCTGTCTGAATCTTGTTTTTATCTTCCCCAAAACTATTGAAAACAAACAACGACACATGATCCAGATTGTCAGGCTAACATACTTGACAGTAAAAATTAAAAAAGGCGGTGGATTTAACCACACGCCTTAAAGATACATCAGGATTATTCCCGTGATTATGCATGACTAGATAATTTTTACGCTTTGGCGGCCCTGGGCTTGTTACTTTTCTCCAGACTCTTGAAGTCATACCACAGGGGCGCGGCGATGAAGATTGAGGAGTAAGCGCCGCTGACAATTCCGATCGTTAGAGCCAGGACCATGTGGCGCATGGTCACGCCGCCAAACAGAAGAAGCGCCAGCAGGAGGATTACTATCGCCAGAGTCGTATTGATGGAGCGGGACATAGTCTGCCACAAGCTCCTGTTGACGATGTCTGCCAAAACCTCACCCTTTTTCTTTAAATGAGAGTTTTCCCTGATTCGGTCAAAAATGATAATGGTGTCCATCAGGGAGAAACCGACGATGGTCAGGACAGCGGCAACGAAAGAGCTGTCCACCTCCAACTGGAAGATGGAGAACACCCCTACCACAAGGATCAGGTCGTGTATCACTGCTATAATGGCCGCGACACCCTGTTTAAATTCAAAGCGCCAGGCGACATAAATCAGGATCAGCACGGAAGCCAGGGCCAGGGCCTGAAAAGCCTTTGAGATCAACTCCCTGCCCATGACCGGCCCGACCCGCTCATCACGGAGCACGGTCACTTCGCTCAGCTTGCTGTTCAATTCGCTGATCACGCTCTTGCTTTCCTCTTCAGTCAGTTCTCTTGTCCTGATCAGGTAACTGTCTGCGGCGCTCTGCTGAATTTTCGCTCCTTCGAGGCCAAATTCATTGAGCGCCCCTCTAACCTGCTCTGTTGAAGCCGGATTGCTGAATTTAAGATCCAACAGGGTACCGCCGGTAAAGTCAATGTCCTGGTTGAAACCCTGCAAAAAGAGGGATAAAATGCACGGGACGAGAATCACAACGGATATCGTATACCAGATTTTACGCAACTTGATAAAATGAAAAGGCATGCTTTCTCTAAAGTT
>JAQVXL010000106.1 GCA_028709235.1 Desulfotomaculaceae bacterium | reverse complement strand
GGTGGGGAGTGGGCGGATCTTGTTTAGGGTCGAACAGGACAAGGAGGTGGTAATGATTTGTTCGTTCACCTGCACCTTCATTCGGAGTACAGTCTTTTAGACGGCGCGGCCCGGATTAAAAAGGCGGTAGCCCGCGCAGTAGAGATGGGCATGCCTGCCCTGGCTATTACCGATCACGGCGCCATGCACGGCGTGGTTGAATTTTACAAGACTTGCAAGAATGCCGGGATCAAGCCAATTCTGGGCTGTGAGGTTTATGTGGCGCCCCGCACCATGAATGACCGTACCCCCAGGGTTGATGACAACCTGAATCACCTGGTTTTACTGGCAGAAAACGAAGAAGGCTACCGCAACCTGCTGGACCTTGTTTCACAGGGTTTTACCAGGGGTTTTTACTACAAACCCAGGGTTGACAAGGAAACGCTGGCCAGCCACAGCAAGGGTTTAATTGCTTTGAGCGGCTGCATTGCCGGAGAGGTTGCCGCCAGGATTCTTGGCGGGGAGATGGAGAAAGCCCGCCAGGCTGCCGGCAACTACCGGGATATCTTCGGGGCTGAAAACTTTTTCCTGGAACTGATGGACCACGGCTTTGCGGAGCAGCGGCAGGCCAACAAGGAACTGCTGAATATTCACAAGTCAATGAACATCCCTCTGGTTGCAACCAATGACGTCCACTATGTCCGGCGGTCGGACGCAGAAAACCAGGATGTGCTGCTGGCTATTCAGACCGGCAGGAGCGTTGATGATCCTGGGCGAATGAAGTTTCAATCTGAAGAGTTGTATTTAAAAAGCCCCGCAGAGATGAAGACGCTTTTCGGTGAACTGCCCGCAGCGCTGCAAAACACCCTGGAAATTGCCGGCCGCTGCGATGTGGGGATGGGATTCGGCAAGTACTATCTGCCCCATTACGACGTGCCTGAGGGATACAATGCCGACACCTACCTGGAAGAACTCTGTTACCAGGGAGTTCAGAGGGTATACGGCGAGATGAGCAGCGAGATCAAGGACCGGATGATATTTGAACTGGGTGTCATTAAACAAATGGGCTACTCAGCCTATTTCCTGATCGTCTGGGACTTCATCCATTTTGCCAGACAGAAAGGGATACCGGTTGGGCCAGGCCGCGGTTCCGCCGCCGGCAGCCTGGTGGCCTACAGCCTGGGTATAACCAACATCGACCCGTTAAAATACGGGCTGCTGTTCGAAAGATTTTTAAATCCTGAAAGAGTGTCGATGCCAGACATTGACATCGACTTTTGTTACGAGCGCAGGGGGGAAATTATCGACTATGTGGTGCAGAAGTACGGCGCCGACCACGTAGCGCAGATCATTACCTTCGGCACCATGGCGGCACGGGGTGCCATCAGGGACGTGGGCAGGGCGCTGAGCATGCCCTACGGTGATGTGGACAGGGTGGCCAAGCTAGTGCCGGCCGAACTGCACGTGACGATAGAAAAAGCTTTAAACGACGCGCCGGAATTAAAGGAACTGTATGATCAAAAAGGAGAAATAAAAAAACTAATTGACACTGCCGCGGCCCTGGAAGGGATGCCCAGGCACGCCTCTACCCACGCCGCAGGCATTGTGATCACACCAGAGCCGCTAACTCACTATCTGCCTCTGTACAAGGCTTCCGACGGTCCGGTGACCACCCAGTTCGCCATGGGAACCGTGGAGGAACTCGGCCTTTTGAAGATGGACATGCTTGGTTTAAGAACACTGACGGTGATCAGTGACGCGGTCCGGTTAATCGCTGAGAGTACTGGCGTGGATTTGGATATAGATAAAATACCGTTTGATGACCGGACGACTTATGAAATGCTTTGCCGGGGTGAAACCTCCGGGGTATTCCAGTTGGAGAGCAGCGGTATGCGCTCGATCCTGCGCGATCTTAAACCGGAATTGTTTGAAGATATCGTGGCTCTGGTGGCCTTATACCGGCCAGGCCCGCTGGGCAGCGGCATGGTGGAGGACTTTACCAAGAACAAACACGGGATAAAGAAGACAAAGTACCTTCACCCAAAATTAGAGCCTATTTTAAAAGACACTTACGGCGTCATCCTCTATCAGGAACAGGTCATGCGCATCTCCAGTGAACTGGCCGGCTTTAGCCTGGGTGAGGCAGATTTGCTGCGCCGCGCCATGGGTAAGAAAAAGCCGGAGATTATTGCCAACCTGCGCTCTCAGTTTGTTGAAGGCTCAAAAAACAATGGCATAGATGTGGAAATAGCCGGGCAGATTTTCGATTTAATGGAATATTTTGCCGGCTATGGCTTCAATAAGTGTTTAACCGGTGATACAAAAATAGTAAACTATGATGGCCAAATAAAGACGATTAAAGAAATATATGAAACAAAAGACTTCTGCTCGGTAATTTCTCTTGACGATAATTTAAAACTGGCAAGAGGAAAAATATCGGCAGCATATGAAAATGGCGTAAAAGATGTTTACAAATTACGGACTAGGACAGGAAGAGTAATCAAAGCTACACTAAACCACCAATTTTTATCATATCATGGATGGAAACCACTTAAGTCTTTAAATGCAGGAGAACATATCGCCGTTCCTCGTCTTCTGCCTCTGCAAAGCTCTAAGTCCATGTCTAAACATAAATTAGCCGTACTTGCCTATGTGCTTTCTGAGGGGAATACCTGTCATCCGGAAACTTTTTACTACTATACAAATAGTAAAGAAGAGCTTGATGATTATTTGCACTATCTGCTTCAGTTCAGGAACACTCGTGCCACTGTGGTTGAAAGGAGAGGGAAATATGAAGTACATGTTATAAATGAAAAAAAAGGGAAAAAACAATTTAACGAGGCCAAGCAGTTTATTATCAAAATGGGCTTACAGTGGAAGAAGGCTATCGACAAATATATACCAGGAGAAATATTTGAACTCAATAATGAGGATATTGCTTTTCTTCTCGGAAAACTATGGGTTGGTGGCGGATGTATAGATTGCAGAAATACTCAGGTATATTATGCGACATCATCAGAAATACTTGCCTATCAGATTCAGCATCTACTATTAAGGCTCTCGATAAAATCAACTGTTCATTTTAAGAGTTTTAAATACAAGGGTACAATAAAAAAAGGCTTTACGGTTAATGTAACAGGTTATGACAGTTTGCAAAGGTTTGTAGATTTGATAGGTATTGTTTTTATTGGACAAAGGGCAGTTGACTTAACAAAATTAGTTGTCAATCACCCTTATATCAACAACAGTTTACCTGCTACTTTTGCCAGGGGCAGTAATGACTTAGTGCCATATGATGTTTTTAATCTTATGAGAGAGGAAATAGAAAAAAGGCGAGGGCAAATATCAATAAAAGAAATGGCACATCAGATCGGCATCAGTGAACGAAACTTTTGGGCGGTCAATAAAAAAACAAAAAAAGGTTACAGGCGTGAAACATTACAGTTGGTGGCCAATTATTTGGAATCTACTGAGTTAACTAAACTGGCTTACTCCGATATTCTATGGGACGAGATTTTATCAATCGAGTATGCAGGTCAAGATATGACATATGATCTTACTGTAGATGATAAACACAACTTTGTGGCTAATGACATTATTGTTCATAACAGTCACTCAGCGGCCTATGCCATGGTTTCCTACCAGACCGCCTACTTAAAGGCCAATTATGCGCAGCAGTTCATGGCGGCTCTGATCACATCTATTAGAGATAATGCCGGTAAAGTTTCCGCCTATATTGAAGAATGCAAGCGGCTGGGGATAGAAGTGCTGCCGCCCGATGTAAATGAGAGCCGGGAAAGCTTTTCGGTAGTTGGGAATAAGATCCGCTTTGGTCTGGCCGCGGTGAAGAACGTCGGCCTGGGGGCGGTGGAGTCCATCATCCAGGCCAGGGAACAGGACGGACCTTTTAACGATTATGCTGATTTTTGCAGGCGCCTGGATACGAAGGTTGTCAACAGGCGGGTGCTGGAGAGCCTGATCAAGTGCGGCGCGTTTGATTCCCTGGGCTACCGGCGGGCGCAGTTGATGGCGGCTGTGGACTCAGGGCTGGGCCTGGCCCAGCAGTCCCAGCGCGAAAGGGAGAACGGGCAGTTGTCACTCCTGGATTTTCTCGGTGAAAGTCTTGAGGAGGTCAGTGTCACCCTGCCGGAGATTGGAGAATTCCCAGTAGCCGAACTGCTGGCTATGGAAAAGGAAATGCTTGGCCTTTATATCAGCGGTCACCCCCTTTCCCAGTACCGTGACGCTCTGAATATGTTGTCCACCGCAACAGCGGTGGAGCTTGCCGAACTGCCCGACGACAGTGAGGTGGTTTTAGGCGGTCTGATTACCGGAGTTAAAAAAACCAGCACCCGCAGGGGAGACCCCATGGCTATCCTGACTGTAGAGGACCTTACCGGGTCGGTTGAAGTGGTTGTTTACCCCCGTCCTTACAATCAGTACCGCCTGGCTATCGGGGTC
>JAQVXL010000003.1:51732-66949 GCA_028709235.1 Desulfotomaculaceae bacterium | reverse complement strand
CCTTAGATCTAGTGTTTGCGCTACATTCATTATATCATATAGGGGGTTTTTCAGTTGTGTTTTAGAGGTATTTAGTAGTATTTTTGCTATTTTTTATTAGGTGTTTTTCAGTGGTCTCGGACGGTTCCTAATCACCTCCTATAAAAATTTTGGTATAAAAAAACCGCACAAATAATTGTACGGTCGGTTGCGCTACTGGTTCGGCATAGTTCAAGCGCCCAAATAAAAACCATGCCTCATTACCTCCGGTATTATATAGTTATATTAGCATAAATTTGTCCGGTCTTTAATTCCACAATTGGGCGATATTTATTTACACTAAAGGGTAACTTTAAAGCAACAATGGCAATGGAAGTTAAATTGTTAATAAGTTTAACTTTTTTGTTTAGGACTAAAGTCCTATATCTTTTTCTAAGTAAGTTTTGATCAGTAATTGTCATATATTAAGATATTATTAACAATTAATAAAGAAATGCTTAAAATTAATAATGAATGCAGACATTGATGTTTTATCTATTTTGATTATACATTAGAATATTTTGTCATGTCAATTTTAAATTTGCCCGGCATATTGTATAGGCAGGGGGGATGAACGATGAACCCACATGAGGAAATTAAGCTGCTGGAACAGGCTTTGCTGCTCATTTCAGCGAAAGCCAGGGAATTTAACCTTGACTTCTACGATATGTTTTTTGAAATTTGCCCGGCCGACATCATCTATACCTTCGGCGCGTACAGTATGCCGACCCGCTATTCGCACTGGACCTTCGGCAAGGCCTACCACAAGATGAAAACACAATACGATTACAACCTGGGACGGATCTATGAAATGGTGATAAACTCAGACCCCTGCTACGCTTTCCTGCTGGAGGGGAACACCCTGATCCAGAACAAGCTGGTGATGGCCCACGTGCTGGCCCACTGCGATTTTTTCAAAAATAATGCTTATTTTAAAAAGACATCCACGAACATGGTGGAATCAATGGCGGCCGCGGCCGACCGCTTTCGCGGCTATGAATTTAAATACGGGCGCGCCAGGGTGGAGTCTTTTATAGACGCCGCCATAGCCATCCAGGAGCATATTGAACCCAGAGATCTGAAGAAAAATGTAAAGGCCGCTGAGCCGGAGCAGGGGAACTCCGGCCGCACGGGGCGCCTTGCAACTCCTTATGATGACCTGTGGTCAATCGACGCTGAGGCGGGGGACGACCCGGAAAGCCTGGCCAAGAAAAAAAGGTTTCCGGAGGAACCTGAGAAAGATCTGGTCATGTTTATCATCCAGCACAGCAAGGAGTTGGAGGACTGGCAGCGGGACATTATGTCAGTAATCCGGCAGGAGATGCTGTATTTCTGGCCACAGATGGAGACAAAAATCATGAATGAGGGCTGGGCTTCTTACTGGCACTTGCGGATCATGCGGGAAATGGAGCTTGATGAATCTGAAGCTGTGGAGTTTGCCAAGATGCACTCGGGAATCATCCAGACTTCCCGGATCCGGCTCAATCCTTATGCGCTGGGCTTGAAAATATTTGAGGACATTGAAAAGAGATGGGATCAGCCCACGCCGGAGGAAAAGGAGAAATACGGGCGTCCCGGCGGGCAGGGCCGGGAGAAAATTTTTGAGGTGCGGGCGGTCGACAATGATATATCTTTTCTGCGCAATTACCTGACCAGGGAACTGGTGGAAGATATGGACCTGTATTTATATAAGAAGGCCGGCTATGATTGGAAAATATCGGATAAGGAATGGGAGAAGGTGCGGGACACGATAGTGAACAGCCTGACAAATTGCGGTTACCCGCACATCGTCGTGCAGGATGGGGACTTTAACAAAAGGGGCGAGCTGTATTTAAAGCACAATTACGAGGGAACCGAGCTGGATGTTGTCTACCTGGAAAAGACGCTGCCTCATGTTTACACCCTGTGGGGGCGGCCGGCGCACCTGGAAACGATGCTGGACGACCGGCCTGTCCTTTTCTCGTACAATGGAGAAAAGTCCAACAAAATGTTCCTCTATTAACCTTATTTATTATTAACCTTTTTTTGGAATTGTATAAGCTTTTGCGATCCTTCCTGAATATACTAAGCAAAAGGGAGGATTTTTTATGTGCGTTGTAATAGTGGGCGGCGGTTGGGCCGGCTGCGCGGCGGCTTACTCGGCCAGAGCAGCCGGGGCTGAAGCCGTCCTGGTGGAAAAGACAGATATGCTACTGGGGACCGGCCTGGTGGGCGGGATTATGCGCAATAACGGCCGTTTCACCGCCCTGGAAGAGATCTGGGCTATGGGGGGCGGGGAATTTCTCCAGGTTATTGAAGAAGTAGCCACTCATCGCGGTGTGAATTTCCCCGGGCACCAGCACGCCATGCTTTACGATGTGACAAGGATTGAGCCAGCCATCAGGTCGTTGCTTTTATCCGGGGGCGTCCGGCTGAAGCTGCAGCAGAGAATGACCGGAGTTTCTAAGAGCGGGGACGTCATCACCGGTTTGACGACGGCAGATGGCGAGAAAATCGCGGGTGAGGTTTATATTGACTGTACCGGTACGGCCGGGCCGGCCGGCAACTGCACCCGCTATGGCGCCGGGTGCGCTATGTGCGTGCTGCGCTGTCCCACCTTCGGGCCGCGGGTGAGCTTGACGGACCGGGCCGGTGTGGCCGAGATCAGGGCGGGCCAGGGTTTTCCTCATTTTGAAGCGATGAGCGGCTCCTGCAAGCTGGAAAAGAAATCGATCAGGCCGGATCTGGTGCGGCAGCTGGAACGTGAAGGGGTCCTGGTGGCGCCGCTGCCGGAACATTTACATAAATCAGAACAGCTGCAAAAAAAGGCCTGCCAGCAGTACACCTTGAATGATTTTGCTAAAAACCTGGTGATCCTTGACACCGGTCACGCTAAACTGATGACCCCGTATTTTCCTTTGGAAATTCTGCGCACTCTGGACGGCTTCCAGGACGCCTGCTACGCGGATCCCTGTTCGGGGGGGAAGGGCAACTCCGTGCGGTTTATGGCTATGGCGCCCTGCGATGCCAGTCTGCGGGTTGACGGCGCGCCTAATTTATTTTGCGCAGGTGAAAAGACCGGATTGCTGGTGGGGCATACGGAAGCGATTGCAACAGGTTTTTTGGCCGGGCATAACGCCGTGCGGCTTTTGCGCGGCCAGGAACCGCTGGTGCTGCCCGGCGAGCTGGCCTGCGGCGATATTATTTCATTTATGCAGAGTGAGATGAAGAAAACCGAGGGGTTGGGCAAAAAATATACCTTCTCGGGTTCTGTTTACTTCGACCGCATGCGCGAGCTGGGACTGTACTCTACCGACATTGCCAGAATAAGAGAGAGGGTAGACAAAACCGGGCTGACCGGCATTTTCAGCAAGGGGGGCAAGGGTACGTAAGGAGCTGCGGGAGTCGTATTTACCATAATTTGTACTATTTATCCTGCCGGATTCATAAAGTAACATAGGACAACCCTGGTAGATGGGGGTATGAGCTATGGTAAATATTGTATGGCTGCTGCTGATGGTCTCCGGCATAATTGTCGCTGCGGCAAACGGCAATATTGAGGTGATCACTAAAGCGGCGCTGGAGGGCGCCAACGACGCGGTAAAAATATCCTTCAGCCTGATTGCCATCATCACATTCTGGCTGGGAATCATGAAGCTGGCTGAAGAAGCTGGCCTGGTGCGGGCGCTGGCCTGGCTGGTGCGCCCTTTGATGCGCTTCCTTTTTCCCAGTGTGCCCAAAGACCACCCGGCTATGGGGGCCATCGTGATGAACTTGAGCGCCAATATTCTGGGCCTGGGCAACGCGGCCACACCGATGGGTTTGATCGCCATGCGCGAGCTGCAGAAACTGAACCGGAACAGCGATACTGCTTCTGATGCCATGTGCACCTTCCTGGGGCTGAATACAGCGTGTATTACTTTAATTCCAACGACGATAATCGGCATTCGCTTGCTATACGGCTCAGCCGACCCCACTGAGATTGTGGGGCCCACCATAATGGCCACGGCTTTCAGCATGTCTGTGGCGATCGTGGTGGACAGGCTGTTGCGCCTGATTTACTCAAGCAGGAGGTGAGGGGCCCTTGTTAGGGATCATTGCCGAACTGTCACGTTGGGCTATTCCCGTGATTCTTCTGATTGTCCCGCTGGTTGCTATGCTGCGCGGTGTCAAGGTCTATGAGACTTTTGTTGATGGGGCTGAGGCCGGGTTTGCCACCGCCATAAAAACGATTCCCTACCTGGTGGCGATGCTGGTGGCTATAAGTGTATTCAGGGCCTCAGGGGCTATGGAAGTCCTGGTGGCAGCGCTGTCCCCGCTGCTCAATTATGTCGGCCTACCGGCTGAGGTACTGCCTCACGCCGTGATGCGCCCCCTTTCAGGCGGAGCAGCGCTGGGTATCGCTTCCGATATAATTAAAACACACGGTCCGGACAGCTTCCTGGGCCGTCTCGTTTCCACAATGCAGGGCAGCTGCGATACAACCTTCTATATTTTGACTCTATACTTCGGCTCCGTCGGCATCAAAAAATACCGCTACTCCGTAATCCTGGGCCTCGTCGCAGACCTCACCACCCTAATAGCCTCCATCTTCATCATCAACATGGTGTTCTAAAGGACGGGGTCAGGCTTGAATTATTTTACTTGCTGAATTTTCTGAAATCTAAGGAGGGAAGGAGAGAGGTCAGGCTTGAAATATTTACTTACCGATGGTAGAATAACCTGGGTGAATAATATGGCAAGAAAACCACGAATTCACTATTCAGGGGCTTTATACCATGTAATGGTTAGAGGAAACAATGGAGAAAAAGTTCTGCTTGAAGAAATACACAAGAGAAAGTATCTAGACGTATTAGCATTTTATAAGGAAAAATTATATTTTATATTATACGCTTTTTGCATTATGGATAATCATGCTCATCTTTTGCTGGAAGTAGATGAGGTTCCGCTTTCGCAGATTATGCAGCGGATTCAGCTGGTTTATACCCAGTGGTTTAACCGGAAGTATGATAGAACAGGTCATGTTTTTCAACAAAGGTACAAAGCGTTGTTATGCGATAAAGAAAACTATTTGATGCAGCTCATAAAATATATTCACAATAATCCGGTAAAGGCAAATCTTGACGGAGGAATAGATTATAAGTGGAGTAGTCACGCATATTATACTGGGAAAAAGACGGGTAATATTGTCGATAGAAGAGAGGCGCTTGGTTTTTTTTCTGAAAATAGGGCAAGAGCGATTAAGCAATACCTGCAGTTTATGGAACAAGAAGAGGGAGAGATAATATATCAGGATATACAGGATATAGACGAAGATGAATCTGAAAATCAGGTTGTTAATCGGGGAGATATAAAACCAGCAAGAGAAATAAACATTGACGAGATTATCGAAAAGTTTTGTGCTTATGAACATGTCACAGTTAGTGAACTTACCAAAAAATCCAAAACCCAGAAGGTGTCAGATGTTCGAAAAGCTATAGTTCTTCTAAGTGAAAAATATTGTAATATTAGTAATACCTTACTTGCTAAAAAGCTGAATTTATCTCCATCAATGATTTCAAAAATAAAATCCGGAGAGAGCAAAGGTGTATTTTTAAATGATGTGATTCTAAAGTGGGAACAAATAAATAATCAAGCCTGACCCCGGAAGTGAGATAGTTCAGAAAATTCAGCAAGTAAATTAATTCAAGCCTGACCCCGGAGGTACAAATGGAACGGTTGCAGAAGGTGATGGCCAGGGCGGGGGTGGCGTCGCGGCGGCGCTGCGAGGAGCTGATCGCTGCCGGCCTGGTTAAAGTAAATGGCAAGGTTGTAACGGAACTGGGTGTAAAGGTTGATCCGGCCGTAGACAAGATCCGGGTCGGTGGCGAAGTGCTCAACCTCTCACCGGCCACGCAGTATATTCTAATGTATAAACCCAGGGGCTACATAACGACCATGAGTGACGAAAAGGACAGAAGAAAGGTTACCGATCTTTTAAAGGGTGTCACCGGCCGGGTCTACCCGGTGGGCAGGCTGGATTATGACAGTGAGGGGTTGCTGCTTCTGACCAATGACGGGGATTTGACCTATACTCTGACCCACCCCAGTAACCAGGTCCCGAAGACCTACCAGGCGCGGGTGGCCGGAGTGCCTGATCCGGTGAAGCTGAAACAGATGGAGAAAGGGCTGCCCCTAGAAGATGGACTGACTGCCCCCGCCAGGGTCCGGCTCAGGGGTGAGAGAGACGGAAACGCCCTTTTAGAGATCACTATCCATGAGGGACGCAAACACCAGGTGAAGCGTATGTGTGAATATATCGGACATCCGGTAATGCGTCTCAAAAGAATTAAGTTCGGGAATTTAAGGATTGATGATCTTAAACCGGGACAGTATCGCCACCTGAGCGGGGACGAGCTAAAAACCCTTAAAGAAAGGTCCGGGTCAGGGAAATAATTATATGTTTATTATTTGATCAAAATGTGGCTCATGTAGTATAGCTAGGCTGAATTAAGAAGGAATTCCTTCAGTTAAATAGAATAACAACAAAAACATAGCAGCCAATGACGCTGGGAGGGATTCTGTTGTCAAATAGCCATACTGAAGACAGCATAAATGACAGGGATGGTATTTTATTTAGAGTCCGCCTTGATTTTACGGGCGCCGGCAAACCGGGGCGATTTTTATTTGGCGGCAAGCCTACAGATAAAGCAGCGGAAGAGGCGCGGGAACAGCAGATTGCCATATTTCGCAACGTACCGCTGCAGGGCATGCAGATTATAGATATTGATGTGACCGCTGATGTATACACGGTATATGACGATTTGAACAACAGCGATATTGCGTATGCTCCGTTAATTCTAACGATTAAAGCAGATGCCCTGGAAAATATAATTCGCTTTATCGCCAGGGATGACTTTAGAAAAATAGAAATACTCGATCCGGCGCATATTACATTGAATCATGCGGAAATTGAGAGATTCCTTTTTAGAATTCATGAAGAGATGAAAGAATCCAGGGCCAGGATGGAAAAGAAGTTTAACTTAAGGTAAATTAAATATCGAAAGTCAGGTCTGCAATCTATCTCCCCGCAGGAATACTTTACCAATAAAATTCATACAATTTTAATGGTAAAGTTTTTTTGCGGGGGCGTTTTAAGATGAAAATACCGCCAGGTAAGCCCTGGGATAAAATACTGGATGCCGTTCTTGTCAGAATGGTGGTTGTTGTTGCTTTGCTGGTGCTGGCGGCCCAGGTGTTTTTGGCCGGCGACCCACAGGGGCAAGATGTTGTCCCTGCGATGTCCCGTGATTATATGACGCCTCAGCAGGCTGTCGCTGGAAGGGACTTGAATAAACCTGTTGTCACTTTTAAATTGAAGGAGTTCACTTCACTGCCTCGGGCGAGGCTACTCGTAAATGGCGAAGCGGCCGGGGTTTTCAGTGACCGTTATGTTACAGTATTTGTTGCTGAAGGAGATACTCTGCATATTGACGGGACACGGTATGAGCGCCCGTTTGAAATTGAAGTGCTGGATGTTAGCCGGGAAGTGGCTGAGCCGCAGCCCGGGTTTAGTACTAAGGTTAAGGGAAGCTTGGGGCATATCGGCGTAGTGCGTTTGTCCAGATAATGGCCGGTTTGCTTTTAGGGCGCCTCTAAAGTATAATATTTCTGGCAGGCTTAGAAAAATACGCCTGTACTCCTGCTAGAAACAAGGTGGTATATAATGACACTGTACGGCAGCCGTAAGACAGCAAGTGTAGCGATAGAGATGGCCCTTACCGACAGCAGGGAACAGGAAAAAGAATGCAAGCAGCGTTTTGCAAAAGAAGGATTTAGGACGGCGGCGGTTGATTACGGCGGTGATTTTATTTCATCGGTTAATAAGATCATCGAGCGCGCTGTTGTCGCGGCAAAGAGGGAAGGCGTTATTAAAGAGCAGCATGCTGACGAGGGGGCCGTGGCCGGCGCCGCACGGGAAGCCCTGTCACAGATAACGCTAAAAGCCCTGGGTTTTAACGTCGGCGGTAAAATTGGTATCGCCAGGAAAGAAGACCATATCAGCGTGGCGATGTTTTTTGGGGTGGGATTGCTGCACCTGGATGAGGTCGCGATCGGCCTGGGCCACAGGGCTGTTCAGTCTTAATGATATCTCAATAATGATATCGGGAGGGCAGCGGTTTGGCTGAAAGAGTCCTGAGAGGTATTCGCGGCGCAATCACGGTGGAACGGAATTCAGCGGAAGAGATCCTGGCCGCGTCCGGGGAACTGCTGGATGCTATAATTAAAGAAAACGATATTGTTGCCGAAGATATTGCCAGCATTATTTTTACTATGACAGCAGACCTTGACGCCTGTTTTCCGGCTAAGGCCGCCCGGGACAAAGGTCTCAAGTATGTACCTCTTCTCGACGCTTTGGAATTAAATGTTCCCGGCAGCCTGGCCAGGTGCATCAGAATATTGGTCCATGTTAACACCGCCAGGTCACAGAAAGAGATCAAGCATATTTACCTGAAAGAGGCTGCCCGCTTGCGGGAAGACCTTAAACCGGACTGATCACAAGGGGCAAACCCTAAAGGGGGACAGTCCCTTTTTTAAAACCCATCGGGGACATACCTCGGCCCGCAAAGGCAAGCCCCAAACAGAGGTGTGTCCCCTTTCCTAAAAATACCGAAAAAATAAAGTAAAAAGTTGTCAGAGGGCGGCGCCTATGCTAAAATTAAGTGAGTAGGCAGAAGTATGGTTAGTACGGCAGGACGGTTTCTTAGACCGGAAAAGCACCGGTCTGAGCAGTTTACCGGAAAATGGACAGATGAAGAACGGCAGTACAGCAGGGGGGCGATAAGTTGTCGACTTATAGTCTGGTTTAGCACTCCTCTTTGAGTGTTTTTTTGTTTATATGGAAGAATAAATAATGATATATTTAAAATATCGAAGGAGTGTATAAAATTGATCGTTGTTATGAGCCATCGCGCCGGTGATGGTGAAATAGAAGAGGTGCGGATCCGCCTGGAGAAAAGCGGGTTTCAAATCCACCTCTCACGGGGGGTTGAACGCACTATAATCGGAGCCATCGGGGACAGGAATATTTTGTGCGACATAAACCTGGAGTCCATGCCGGGTGTGGAAAAGGTAGTGCCCGTCCTGCAGCCTTACAAGCTGGCCAGCAGGGCCTTCCAGGAGGAGAATACCGTGGTCAGGGCTGGCCACCTGGAAATCGGCGGTGACACCATCCAGGTAATGGCCGGACCCTGTGCCGTGGAAAGCAGGGAACAGTTGATGCAGGCGGCGCGGCTGGTGCGCGACGCCGGTGGCGCTATTTTGCGCGGCGGCGCTTTCAAGCCCAGGACCTCGCCTTACTCCTTCCAGGGCCTGGAGGAGGAGGGGCTAAAGTACCTGGCTGAGGCCCGTGAAGAAACAGGCCTTTTAATTGTCACCGAAGTAATGGATGTGCGCGATGTATCTATGGTGGCGCATTACGCGGATATCTTACAGATTGGCGCCCGCAATATGCAGAATTATTTTCTGCTGCGTGAGGTGGCCAAGATCGACAAACCGGTTGTTCTGAAAAGAGGGCCCTCCGGCACCATAGAAGAATGGCTGATGGCTGCTGAATACATCATGTCCGGCGGCAACTACAATGTGATCCTCTGTGAGCGGGGCATCCGCAGTTTTGAAAACTACACCAGGAATACTCTCGATTTAACGGCTGTGCCGGTAGTCAAGCACCTGTCGCACCTGCCGGTAATCGTTGATCCCAGCCACGCTATCGGCATGTGGCGGTTTGTGCCGGCGATGGCCAGAGCGGCTATTGCCGCCGGGGCCGACGGGCTGATTGTGGAGATGCATCCCAACCCGGCGGAAGCCCTCTGCGACGGGCCCCAGTCTCTTACCCCGGAACATTTTAAAGAGATGATGGATGACCTGAAAAAGGTTGCTGTTTTAATGGGGAGGAAAATGTCTTGAACCCTGATTTTAAAAGGGTGACAATCATAGGCGTCGGCCTCATCGGCGGCTCCCTCGGCATGTCCCTCCGCAACAGGGGGCTGGCCGGAGAGGTGGTGGGAGCGGGGTCATGTGTAGAGAATTTGCGCCTGGCGGTGGAACTGGGCGCTGTGGACAGATATGCCAGTTCCCCGGCTGAGGGAGTGGCCGGAGCAGATCTGGTCATCATCGCCACCCCGGTGGGCGCCACCCTGCCGGTACTGGGCGGAATACTGCCGCACCTGGCGCCGGGAGCAGTGGTGACTGATGTGGGAAGTACCAAAGCTGAAGTAGTGCGGGCGGCGGAAAACATGCTGCCGCCCGGGATCAGTTTTGTGGGCGGCCACCCGATGGCTGGTTCGGAGCATAACGGAGTCGAAGGGGCCGACCCGTATTTATTTGAAAATGCTTTTTACCTGATTACACCAACATCTAATACTAAACCGGCAGCCCTGAAAAAAGTAAAAAAACTGGCCGTTGGAGTTGGCGCGAAGGTTGTTGAGATTGAACCGGAAAGACATGACCTGGCTGTGGCTGCAGTCAGCCACCTGCCTCATCTGCTGGCGGCGGCCCTGGTCAACACTGTGGCGCGTATGCCTGAAAGCGAGTCTGTTCTGCCCTTCGCTGCCGGCGGGTTTCGGGACACCACCCGGATCGCCGCAGGCAGCCCTCTGATGTGGCGGGATATTTTTATGACGAACCGCGATCAGGTTCTCAAAATGATTCGGGATTTCAGAGGTGAACTTGATCTTTTTGAAAGGTCACTGCAAGAAGGGAATATGGATAAAATCCAGTCGAATCTTGCGGACGCCAGGGCTGCGCGAGTTACTCTGCCGGGCAAAATTAAGGGTTACCTGCCTGCGCTTTTTGAAATTATTCTAACCGTTCCGGATCACCCGGGCATTATAGCCGGTTTTACCGTCTTGCTGGCTGAAAGCGGTGTCAATATTACTAATATAGAAATTTTAAGGGTACGCGAGGGTGAGGGCGGTACGATCCGGGTTGGGTTCGCCACCGAGCAGGAGCAGGAAAACGCCATCAAGGTACTCAGAGGAAAGGGCTACACTGTCAGAAAAAAATAACCAGGACGCGAGAATTGTAGGTTCGGCTTCAGCCCCGGACAAAGCTCAGGCGGAATGAACCCCGGCAGGCTGGAAGGTGTCTTCTATAGGATGGCAGGATAAATCCCGCCTTACAATGGCGGGTTAACCCTGAGGGTTGGGATGTCCGGATGAATCCGGACCTACATCTAAGGACCGGCTGCTGAACTGCAGGTGAGGCTTCAGCCTTACAAACATATGCGGATAAATCCGCACAACAAATTTGGCAGGTTAAAACCCGTCCCACAGGCGGCCGGCTGCACAATAACCAGGACGCGAGAATTGTAGGTTCGGCTTCAGCCGGACAAAGCTCAGCAGGTTAAAACCCGCTGCAGAAGGCCCGGGCGGCGCCTGGCGCCTGGATTATCTAATAAGGGATGATGTATATGGAGCTGCGAATTGAAAAGGCACGCTGCCTGCGGGGTGATATCAGTGTGCCGGGTGATAAGTCCATATCTCACCGGGCGGTGATGATCGGCGCCCTGGCCGAGGGGGATACTGTTGTTGAAAATTTTCTGGCGGGTGAAGACTGCCTGTCAACAATTAATTGTTACAGAAAGCTGGGCATTGATATTGAAGGCCCCCGGGGGGGTGTGGTGAGGATTGCCGGGCGTGGGCTCGAAGGGCTGAGGGAGCCTGACGACATTCTCGACGCGGGAAATTCCGGCACCACCATGCGGCTTTCTCTGGGCGTTCTGGCCGGGCAGCCGTTTTTCAGCGTGATTACAGGCGACAATTCCCTGCGGCAGCGCCCTATGGCCAGGGTGACAGAACCATTGAAAAGGATGGGGGCCGTTATTGATGGAAGAAAAGGCGGTAGTTGCGCCCCCTTGGCGGTACGCGGGGGCCCTCTAAAAGCGGTTGCCCATATTTCACCGGTGGCCAGCGCCCAGGTGAAATCCGCCGTGCTGCTGGCCGGACTTTTCGCTGATGGCCAGACCTCGGTTACAGAACCGCATCGTTCCAGAGATCATACGGAAGTGATGCTTAATTATTTTGGGGCCGCTCTGGGTGTTGAGGGAAATACTGTGTATATCAACGGGCGCCCCCGGCTGACGGGAAAAAAGATCAGGGTGGCCGGAGATATATCGTCGGCCGCATTTTTACTGACGGCTGCCGCTTTGGTGCCCGGTTCGGACCTGACGATCAGGGGTCTGGGGGTAAACCCGACCAGGAGCGGTATTATTGATGTTTTGGAAATGATGGGCGCTGATATTAGAAAACTTAACCCGGGAGAGGACGGGGGAGAACCCGTTGCGGATATCAGGGTGCGCTACGCGGGCACGCTGCGGGGAGTAAGTATAGGAGGTGAAATAATCCCCCGCCTGATCGATGAAATACCGGTGCTGGCGGTGGCCGCCGCGGCTGCGGAGGGGGAAACAGAAATACGTGACGCTGCCGAGTTAAAAGTAAAGGAGAGCAACCGTATTGCCGCCGTAGCCCGGTTGCTGTCCGGGTTCGGGGCTGTTGTGGCTGAGCTGGAGGACGGTTTAATGATCAGGGGAGGCTATGCTCCGGCAGGATGTTTTTGCGACAGCCGGGGCGATCACCGCATCGCGATGGCCGCGGCAGTGGCCGGCTTGACGGCAGGCGGCACAACTGTGGTGGACGGCGCCGAGTGCATAGAAGTTTCTTTTCCGGGCTTTAGCAGATTATTAGAAAGCATCACAGTCAAATAAGCGCTTGCCATTGATGAATTGTATCGTTAATAATCTGGGTAAAATAATGAAAAATGAAACTATAAACCGTATGCCTCTGATGAGAATAAAGGAAAAAAATTTATTCTGTCGAAAGTAAATAAATAAGTCGAAAGTAAAATAAATGAAATTCAGGACAGGGTTAATAGCAGGAGTGCTGTAATGATTGCAAAACCATATGTGGCCATAGACGGCCCGGCAGGCGCCGGTAAGAGTACCGTGGCCAGGACGCTGGCAAAAAAGCTGGGCTTTATATATATTGACACGGGGGCGATGTACCGCGCCGTGACGTTGATGGCGCTGCGCGAAGGTATAGATTTACAGGATCAGGATGCTTTAAGTCAACTGGCCCGGGCTGTGTCAATTGAGCTTCTGCCTGATCAGAACGGCGGGCTGAGGGTGCTGCTCAATGGCGATGATGTGTCAGAAGATATCCGCAGCCAGCAAGTGTCTCAAAATGTTTCCCTGGTGGCTATGGCGCCGGGTGTGAGAAAACGTCTGGTTGAACTGCAGCGGGCTATGGCTGCCCGGGGCGGAGTGGTGATGGAGGGGCGAGACATTGGGACAGTGGTATTGCCGGAAGCCCCTGTTAAGATATTTCTCACCGCCTCGTACCAGGAAAGGGCCAGGAGGCGCAGGGAAGAGCTGGCCGTCAAAGGTGATATAATTGCCCAGGAGCAGATGGAAAAAGAAATAATGATTAGAGATCAGCTCGATTCAACCCGCGCGGCGGATCCCCTTACTCAGGCTGCTGACGCGGTGCCGATCGACAGTACCTCCTTTTCGGTAAATGAAGTGGTAGATCTGATCATGGCGCGTGTTACAGCGGAAGAGGAGCGGTCATGATTTACAGACTGCTTAAATTTCTGGCAACGCTTATATTGATCATAGTAAGACGCTGGGAGGTGCAGGGCCGGGAAAACCTGCCCGCCGGCGGCGGGTTCCTCCTGGTGGCCAACCACGTCAGCTACTGGGATCCGGTTGTTGTCGTCTGCGCTTTTAAAAGAAAAGTGTATTATATGGCCAAAGCGGAACTTTTCAATATACCCGTGCTCGCCTATGTTTTAAAAATATCCGGCGTTTTTCCCGTTCAGCGGGACATAACAGACCGCGCAGCAATCAGGACTGCTCTAAGGCTCCTGGCAGATGGACAGATAGTGGGCATTTTTCCCGAGGGGACCAGAAGCCATACCGGTGAACTGCTCAAGCCTCATCTCGGCGCGGCGATGCTGGCCGCCAAAGCCAAAGTCCCCATGATCCCTGTTGCTCTGATTGGGACCAGGGGCGTTTTTGGTCGAGTCAAGATGATCATAGGCGCTCCCATTGCCAACCGGGAATCAAGTAAAGTCAGCCGGTCAGACCTGGAAAAAGACAGTGACCTGGTGATGGGCCAGATCGCGTCTATGATGAAAAAGCATTAAGATTAAGAAAGATGACAATAAAGATAAAATATCCTGTGGAATTAAACAATACATAAGAAGGAAAATATGGGCTATTGAGCGAATCTCTTCTGATAACAATAAAAACGGTGATGCTATGGAAGTTAAGGTGGCTTCTAAAGCCGGTTACTGTTACGGAGTAAAGAGGGCTTTAGATTTGGCCATGTATACCCTTAGAGACAAAAAAACCCCTGTTTTCACCCTGGGACCGCTGATTCACAACCCGCAGGTTGTGGCCTCCCTGGCGGAGAAGGGCATAAGTGAAATTAACGATGTTAAAGATATACAGAAAGGCACTCTCGTGATCAGATCTCATGGGGTGCGGCCGGATGTGCTGGAACAAGCCAGAGAACAGGGTGTAAATATTGTCGACGCTACCTGCCCTAATGTGCGCAGGGCCCAGGAACTGGCCGGCGAACTTTCGGAGCAGGGCTATCAAGTTGTGGTTGTGGGTGACAGGGGCCACCCGGAAGTGCAGGGGATTGTTGGTTGGACGAATGGCAAGGCTTTGGTTGTGGAGAACCCGGAAGAAGCGGCTCTTTTAGATAGTGAGGCTGAATTGGGGATTATCGCCCAAACAACTCAGATGCAGGAGAACTTCGACGCCATTGTCGAGGTTATCAGAAAAAAAGGCATTGGTTACAAGGCCTGCAATACTATATGCAGCGCTACGAGCCAACGGCAGGCGGCTGCTTTGGAACTTGCCGGGCAGGTTGGTGTGATGATCGTGGCCGGTGGCGCAAATAGCGCCAACACAAGGAAACTGGCCGGCATCTGCCGCAAGTCCGGCACTGCTACATATCTCATTGAGACAGCGGATGAACTTGATCCGGCCTGGTTTCAAGGAATTGGTACAGCGGGGTTGACAGCGGGCGCATCCACACCCGACTGGATTATAGAGGAGGTAAGGAGACGTATGAGCGAGTTTGAAGACCTGAACGGTCAGGGACAGGAGCAAGAAAAGGAACAGGAACATCAACAGGAGCAGGAACTGCAACAGGGACAGGAGCAGGAACTGCAA
>JAQVXL010000003.1:0-51632 GCA_028709235.1 Desulfotomaculaceae bacterium | reverse complement strand
ACAGGAGCAGGAACTGCAACAGGGACAGGAGCAGGAACTGCAAGCAGAACAGCAAGAAGAACTTCAAGTAGAACCGCAAGCAGAACAAGAAGTAGCACAAGAAGCAGAACAGCAAGAAGCACCACAAGAAGAAGAACAGGAAGAAGAAATGAAGGACACAGTTGAGGTGAAAGCTGTCCGACCCGGCGAAATTGTCAAGGGCACGGTTGTCCAGGTTGGTCCGGATGAAGTGATGGTGGATATCGGGGCCAAATCCGAGGGTGTCATACCAATCAGGGAGCTTTCCTGCTACGAAATTAATTCACCCCAAGATATTGTAAAAATTGGGGATGAGATAGAAGTTTATGTGTTAAAAGCTGAAGATAATGAAGGCAGACTGGTCCTATCAAAAGAGAAGGCAGATGCTGAAAAATCCTGGGTTACACTGGAGAAAGCGATGGAGGCTGCAGAGCCCGTCGAAGGTGTTGTCAGAGATGTTGTCAAGGGCGGAATGCTTGTTGACATAGGGGTACGCGCATTTCTACCTGCTTCTCTGGTAGAAAGGGGCTATGTGGAAGATCTTGCAAAATACCTGGGCCAGACGATTACCTGCAGGGTTATCGAAATGAACCGGGGCAGGAAAAAGGTAATCCTATCCCGCAAAGCATTGCTGGAAGAAGAGTATGCCAGGCTGCGTCAGGAAATGCTGGAAAACCTGCAGGAAAAACAGGTGGTTAAAGGGATAGTTCGCCGGCTGACCAATTTTGGCGCCTTTGTGGATATAGGCGGTATTGACGGGCTCTTGCATATTTCTGAAATGGCCTGGCACCGGATTAACCACCCCGCTGATGTGGTTAAAGTGAATGATGAGATTGAAGTCATGGTTTTGCGGATCGATAGAGAAAAGGAAAAGATATCCCTCGGCTTGAAACAGGTTTTGCCGAATCCGTGGGACACAGTGGAAGAGAAGTTTCCGGTTGATTCCATTATCACGGCCAAAGTCGTGCGGCTGGCGCCGTTCGGCGCTTTTGTGCAGCTGGAGCCTGGTGTGGAGGGCTTGGTCCACATATCGCACCTGGCTGACCGGCATGTTGCCAAGCCGGATGAAGTGGTTACCGAAGGAGAAGAGGTCGATGTTAAGGTTTTAAGTATAGACACCGGTGAAAAACGCATTCGCCTCTCGATCCGGGAGGTCGATCCTGGTAAACCGCAGCAGCGCGGATACCAGGAAAAAACCGCCTTACAGGTGAAGGAACCGGCGGATGTGGTCACGATCGGCGACATGGTCGGAGACCTTTTCGAGAAAAAAGAAGAACAAGAGTAGTTTTGATCGATATCAGTCGCATTCCATCGGGGACATTCCTCGGCCCGCAAAGGCAGGCCCCCAACAGAGGTGTGTCCCCATTCCTCTGTCTGGCAACACATAACGGTACAAGTTGCTAGAAAAAAATACTCAATTGCCATACTGTGTGGTATAGTGGCACTCATAGCCGGTCTAGTTTTGGTTTAAGTTTGTAAATAGCTAAGACATGGTGGATATTGATATCCTCCATGTCTTTTTATTTTTCTCTATCTGCCCCTTGTTATCTGCCAGCTTGTTTTCATATCAAGGAGACTTAATGTCAACAGCCCTTTTTTGCATATTTTCAGTGGGATTGGACAGCCTATTTATGAAATTTTCAATGGATTAAGGGGGCCAAAGTTTTGGATCAGAATACCATCGGAATCATAGTTCTAATTGCTGTATCAATACTTATTTATCTCGGCCTGGCCCATAGGGCCCTGGACCGGATGAGGCTTTCAGACCGGGGCGCGTTAGTTGTAATCGGTTTAATACTACTGGGTGGATTCATCAATATTCCACTGCCTTTTCTTCCCTACAACACCACGATAAATGTGGGGGGGGCGCTGATCCCAGTCGGGCTGGCTATTTATCTTCTGGTCAGAGCGGGCACAAGGAAGGAATGGATCAGGGCTCTGGTGGGGACAATTGCCACGGCTGTTGTTGTATACGTGGTAGGCTCCCTGATTAATTCCGGCGCTACGATGGAGCCGGCCGGCCGCTGGGCGGTTATTGACGCGATTTATCTTTATCCACTGGTGGGCGGTATAGTCGCTTACCTGTTCGGCAGGTCCAGGCGGGGCGCCTTTATTGCAGCCACCCTGGGTGTCCTGCTGGTGGATATATTTCAGTATGCCTGGCTGATAAATCAGGGCGCGCCTGCCAACTACGCCATGCCCATTGGGGGCGCCGGCGCTTTTGACGCCATTGTGCTGGCGGGCATAGTCGCGGTGATCCTGGCTGAATTAATTGGAGAGTCACTGGAGAGACTCTCAGGCGGTCCCAGGACTAAAGGCCGCCCGCCGGAACTGGTTAAAGCCTTGAGAAAGCCTGAACCTAACATTCCCGCAGGCATTGGCGGCGATGGGGATAATCGTCAGGGAGGCCAAGATAAGGAGGATAAGAGCAGATGAAAAAACGCAAAGGTAAATTCACCTTATATACAGCAGCCCTGCTGGTGGGCCTGATTCTTCTGGTTTACAGCGCCAACAGGGATGTGCAGTTCTTGACTGTTCTAAATACAGCGGGACTTTTCAATAACGAAACACCTGATCACATTGGTGGCACATTCACTACTATCGTTGATGAACAGGGGAACATGCTGAGCATGATGTCCCGCAATGCCTATGTGGGTGATGAACTGTACACCTCAGAAGGTAAAAGTTACAGGATCAACAAGGTTATGGGCGATACGGCAAAGGCGGTATTTATCGGTATGGATTCCCAGATTATCGCTTATAGTGATTTGTTATCTGCCCAGGAAGTACCGGTTGTTACAAATATCGCTGAGAAAAAAGGAAATATTGCCATTTATCATTCTCATACCGACGAATCCTATGTGCCTACGGACGGTACGGAATCCATTCCTTTTAAAGGCGGCATTTACCAGGTGGGCCAGGCTATGGTTGATAAATTAAAGGGCGGCGGGGTCTCGGTGAATTATGATCAGACCGCTCACGACCCCCACGATAACAACGCTTATGTCCGCTCCAGAAGGACCGCCGCTAATTTGATGAAAAACCAGCCCACTGCCATTTTTGACGTACACCGCGACGGTGTGCCGGATCCCGCTTATTACCGCTCGGAAATAAACGGCAAGGATGTGGCAACGCTGCGACTGGTTGTCGGCCGGGGTAATCCCCGCATGGAGGCAAATATGGATTTTGCCAAGCGGATGATGGCGGCAGCTAATAATATGCACCCCAAAGTGGTAAAGGAGATTTTCGTGGGCAAGGGTGATTACAACCAGGATCTTTCTCCCACTGCCCTGTTGATTGAAGCCGGCACCCACACTAACAGCAAGGGACAGGCTGAAAGGGGCGTCGCCCTTTTCACCGAAGCTGTTCCGGTTGCGCTGGGTATAAGCGGCGCGCCAGCTGCTGCGCCAACTGAGCCGGGCCGGACCACGGGGGCAGGCGGGGGATGGCAGGCAGTTGGGTGGATATTGGGGATTGCGGTGGTCATGGGCCTGGGCTTTATTCTGATCAACTCGGGCAATTTGGGCAACGCGAAAAACAATATTTCCAGTTTCGCCAGGGAGATTACCGGTTTGTTCCCGCGCGGCGCGGCGCGTAAACCCGGCATGCCGGACAATGACCAGGATAAAGAAAAATAAAATGTATAGCTTTCGTGCAGGAGGAGGGCGCCGGATTAGATGCCTGAATATTTGATCGTGATCGCAGCCGGCATCCTTGCCGGCACTGTATCCCGTCTGATCCTACTCCGGAGTGACTACAGGCAGTACCCGGGTTACCCCCACGGCTACCTGTCGCACCTGCTGCTGGGCTTTATTGCAGCGGCGCTGGGGGCCGTGGCGGTCCCGGCCGTCATGGTACCGGAATATACCGCAGTGACTTTTCTGGCCCTGGCAGCCACGCAGTTCCGTGAGATCAGGGATATGGAACGCCGCACCCTGGAAAGCCTGGAAAGAACTGAGTTAATCAAGAGAGGGCTGGATTACATCGAAGGAATAGCCCGTACCTTTGAGGCGAGAAACTACCTGGTGATGGCGACTGCCTTTATCACCAGCTTGGCCACCCAGTTCGGCGGCCTGCCGGCGGGAGGAGTTGTGGCTGTTATTACGATTTTGCTCAGCCGCTATCTTATGTCGGGAGATATAATTGGGAATATCTGCGATGTGGCGCCGGCCCGGCTGAGTTTCGACGGCCCGACATTGATGGTCGATGAAATAGGTTTAATTAATGTAGGTCTAAAAAACATGCGCGAAGAAATATTAAAAAATGGCCTGGCTGTAAAGATAAAGCCAAAAGACGGCAACGCCAGGTCAATCATTCATGACATGGGCCAGCGAAAAGCCATTGCTTTTACAGCGGCCGTTATTCTTGGGACTAAAAAAGATGTGGATATTCCAGAATACACGCCGCTGGTACGCAAGAACTCCGATACAGGTGAGGCCGGCCTTTATATCATGCCGGTGGAAAGGGACATGGAACAGCTGATTGCGGCAGTTAAGCTTACTCCTGTCCTGGAGAGCGCCAGCAGCAAACCGCTTTTAGCCGGTTCTTCAACCAGAAAAGCCAAAGAGAAGGTGGAATGATCAGTGCAAGGTGAGATAAGCAATATCCTGGCAGTGGTTTCCCTTAATCAGGAAGTGGTCAGCGGGGGAGCGCCCATTTTTTTTGCCCGGAACGAAGGGGAGTTGGAAAAAGTAGCCGGATATTTGTCAAAAATCCTTGACGCTATGGTGCATGATTTAGGCAATGGGTGCTATATCCTGGTCAGACATTAACTTTAACGGTGAGGTAAGCTAATGAAAATTATTTACCACTGCTACGGAGGAAGCCATTCTTCTGTAACCGCCGCTTCAATTCATTTGGGACTGCTGCCTGTGGATCAAGTTCCCAGCCGGGAAATGTTCTGGCGACTACCGCTTTTTGACCGCCAGGAGGCCGATCAGCACGGGCATATTTATTTTATGGGTAAAGACGAGCACGGCAACGAAGTTTACCTGGCGGCGCGCCGCAGCAAGCCGCAGTTATTAGAGAATGTTTATGAAAACCTGGCGGATATATTTGCCATACCCTGCCAGGACTATATGTTAGTTAATGTTATGAATAATGTTAATCTGACTATGAAATTCGGTGGTTTTCTGTCCCGCCGCTGGGGATTTATCGACCTGGGCCGGCCGATTGTAACAAAGGGTACGCAGGTGGCCTATTTTCGCCTGGTACATCTGGTGCAAAAAGTTAAGGACGTGATAAAGGAGAGGCGCCATGAAAATTCTCTATTTCAGCGCCAGCAGGTTTCCGCTGGCGGCGCTGGCCGGAGCGATTCATACAGGCAGGCTGCCGGCGGGAGAACTGCCGGCCCGGGACCAGCTACGGGACCTGCTGTCTTTGAATATAAGAGGAGGGGAAGGGAGCATAATTTCTCTGGGGCAGGACGACGCCGGAAATAAAGTTTACGCTCTTTCTGTTAAAGGTGAGCGGGGTATGATCTACCGCCTGGTGGAGAGCTTTCTGCGCATTTACAATATACAGGAAGCTGAAATGATCATGGTGGACAATAGTTTTCAAGACAATATATTTCTTCAGTCAGGCCAGCTGTTGTGCCGCCTGGCCCTTTTCGCCCCGCTGGGTTGCCTGCTGTCCGGAATAGGTATAAAAAATTTATATGGCGGGCTGGCCGAGTGGGCGCTGGAGGTAAAAGCGGCAGGGGCAAATCTTCCTTGACTATATAATGGAAATTATAGATAATTGTTAGGGATAAAGACGGGAGGTTGCCCTATGAAGCGCCGCGGGCTGAAAATAGATCTGGTGGAACCAGGGAGCATCGCCGAGGAACTGGGTGTGGCGGCGGGCGACCGGCTAACAGCGATTAACGGAGCGCCGGTGGGGGATTTAATAGATTTTCGCTATTTGGCAGCTGATGAATTACTATATATTGATATAATGAAGGCTGACGGAGAAGAATGGGTGCTGGAGGTAGAAAAGGATTTTGACCAGGATCTGGGTATTGATTTTGGCTCGGGCGGGTTTGGGCCGGCCATAAGATGTATCAATAAATGTGTCTTTTGTTTTGTTGATCAGATGCCTCCTGGTATGCGCCGGACTCTCTATGTTAAGGACGACGACTACCGGCTTTCTTTTTGGAACGGCAATTTTATAACCTTAACAAACCTCAGTGCCAACAAGCTGAAAAGGATCGCCCGGCAGAGGCTCGGTCCCCTTTACATTTCAGTCCACACCACAAACCCCGTTTTAAGGGAAAAGATGCTGGGCAGCAGCAGGGCGAGCTCTATTATGGAACAGCTGCGTTTCCTGGCCGAGGCCGGTATTGAAATGCACACCCAGGTGGTGCTGTGTCCGGGGCTAAACGACGGGGCTGAACTGGAGAAAACTGCCGCCGACCTGGTTTCCCTGTGGCCGGCGGTAAGATCGCTGGCTGTGGTGCCGGTGGGGCTGACTCGTTTCAGAGCAGACCTGTATCCTCTGGCTGCATTTACCCCGGAAAATGCCCGCCAATTGATTCGCTGGATCCACGCCAGGCAGAAAGAATATATAACCAGGTGTAAACACCCCTTTATTTTTGCTTCAGACGAATTTTACCTGCTGGCCGGGGCGCCAGTACCGGCGGCGGAAAGATATGATGGTTTTCCCCAGCTGGAAAACGGGGTCGGCCTGATCCGGCTCTTTTTGGATGAATGGGCTGATGAGGCGGCCGGCTTGCCCGGTGTGGTTGAGCAACAAAGGGTTGTCCTGATCACGGGCGTCCTGGGATATAATATATTAGAGCCGGTAGCGGCCAGGTTAAATAAAATTACCGGGCTGCAGGTTTCGATTAAAGTTATAGAGAATAATTTTTTCGGCAGGCAGGTTACGGCAACCGGCCTGGTCACAGGTAGTGATATTTTGGCCCAGGCGGCGGGTGATACCGCTGATCTGCTGGTGCTTCCTGCCGTAATGTTAAAAGAAGACGAGAAGGTGTTTTTGGACGATATCAGCCTGCAAGAACTGGCTGAAAAATTGCAAGCAGCGGTGGCTGTCGTTTCCGGGCCTCGCCAACTGATTGACGTTATCGTTAACGGCCCGGCCAAAGCTGAGATGTTTATTGATAAAAAAGTTAGTTTCTTTTGAATCCGGGGTAAAATATAAAGATGTGAAAAAAATTTTGTTAATCATGTGATATTCTTTTTTGGAGGATGAAATTTTGGCTAAACCGGTAGTGGCCATAGTAGGGCGGCCGAATGTGGGCAAATCAACCCTTTTTAACCGAATAGTGGGCGGCCGGGTGGCCATAGTGGAAAGCCGGCCGGGTGTGACCAGGGATCGTCTTTATCAGGATGCTGAGTGGGCGGGCCGCAGCTTTGCGCTTATTGACACAGGTGGCTTGGATTTTCAGGAAAGCGGCCAGATCATAGCGGGGATCCACCGCCAGGCAGAACTGGCCATTGCCGAGTCCGACGCAGTTCTCTTTGTGGTAGATGCCCGGGCCGGACTCAATCCCAATGACGAGGAAGTAGCCTCTGTGATCAGGCGCTCCGGCAAGCCGGCCATACTTGTTGCTAATAAAGTAGAAAACTTTGACTATAAAACTGACGCCTTTGATTTCTACCGGCTTGGCCTGGGTGACCCGATTCCTGTTTCAGCGGCGGAAGGTCTCAATACCGGCGACCTGCTGGACAGGCTTGTGGAGTTGCTGCCGGACAGTGACGAGGAGGATTACCCGCCGGACGTTATAAAAATAGCTGTGATTGGCCGCCCCAATGTGGGCAAGTCATCTCTGGTCAATACCATCCTGGGTGAAGATAGAGTGATTGTCAGTGATATTCCCGGCACAACCAGGGATGCTGTGGATACACCCTTTCAATTGGAAGAAAAGCATTACGTGATCATTGACACAGCTGGCATGCGACGCAAAAGCAGGATTGATCTGCCCACGGAAAAGTACAGTGTAATCCGCACGCTGCGGGCTGTGGATAGGTGTGATGTGGTCTTGATGATGCTGGATGCCTCGGCGGGTGTAACCGAGCAGGATAAGCGCATTGTAGGTTATGCCCACGAAGCGGGCAGAGCGGTGGTGCTGATTGTAAACAAATGGGACCTGGTGGAAAAAGACGACCGGACTATGAACCGGTATACTGAAAAAATTCGCCAGGAACTGGGGTTTATGAAGTATGCGCCGGTAATTTTTATATCAGCCACTACCGGCAGGCGGGTGCCGAAGGTGCTGGAGTTGGTGGATTTTGTTGCCGAGCAGCATGCTACGCGTATCCCTACTGCAGATTTAAACAACCTTTTCCGGGAAGCGGTGATGCAGACACCGCCACCTACCGATAAAACCAGGCGGCTTAAAATTCTATATGTGACTCAGGGCGGAGTAAAGCCGCCAAGATTTATAATATTTGTGAATGATCCGGAGCTGATGCATTTTTCTTACCTGCGTTATCTGGAAAACCAGGTGCGGTCGGCATACGGTTTTGAAGGTACCCCGCTCCGTTTTATCCTGCGCAAAAGAACCAGGGAGATAGAGTAAAAGCATTTAAATAGGGGAGAGATATGTCGAACTACTGGCTTATTATAGTTGGCTATTTAATCGGATCCATACCATTCAGCTACATTGTGGGCCGCTTATGGGCGGGGATTGATATCCGCCGGTGCGGCAGCGGCAATGTGGGCATGACCAATGTCTGGCGCAACGCCGGGCCGGCGGCCGGTTTAACAGCGCTGGTTCTGGATCTGGGCAAGGGCATGCTGGCGGTGTGGTTGGCCGGACAATATGGAAGCGATCTGGTTGTGGCGTTGTCAGGGTTAGCGGTGCTGATCGGCCACAGCTGGCCTGTTTTTTTGGGGTTTAAGGGAGGCAAGCTGGTTGCTACCGGTGTGGGGGTAATCACGGCTATATCTCCATCAGTTGGTATCAGTACAATGCTTTTGTGGATCCTGGTGACTGTTATTACCAGGTACGTATCTGTAGGCTCTATTATAGCCATTGCAGCAATACCATTTTTAATGATTGCCTTTAGTCTGGAGCCTCCTTACCTGGCGCTAGGCGCCTTTGCCGCAATCTTTGCCGTATATAAACATATTCCGAATATAAAACGGCTTATAGCCGGTACAGAACCTAAGGTAGTTTTTAAAAAGCGTTAAACGGGGGGCTGTCAGGTGGGAAAAAAAGTAGGAATTCTGGGTGCGGGAAGCTGGGCCACGGCGAATTCCGTACTCCTGGCTCAAAAGGGCTTTATAGTAAAACTATGGTCAATTACGCCTGAACAGGTTACAGAAATAAACGAAACCAGGGAAAACAAATCCTTTTTACCCGGCGTAACAATTCCTGCGGGGGTAGAGGCTACAGGCGATCTTGAGCAGGCGCTAAGTGACGCTGAAGCCGTTGTTTTTGGCGTTCCTTCGCACGCTTTTCGTGAAGTTATCCGCAAGGCGCTATCCTATATACCGGACGGCGCCATATTGATTAACCTGGCCAAAGGTATTGAGGAGGACAGCCTTTGCCGCATGTCCCAGGTTTTTACCCAGGAAGCGGGTTCGGCAATGGCCTGGAGGTATGTGGTTTTATCGGGCCCAAGCCACGCGGAGGAGGTGGGCCGGATGGTTCCTACAGCAGTAGTTGTTGCGTCTTCCTGCCTGGAAAGCGCCGAGTATGTCCAGGATTTGTTTATGTGTGATTTTTTCAGAGTATATACCAGCTCTGATGTTACCGGAGTTGAACTGGGAGGAGCCCTGAAAAATATTATCGCGCTGGGAACCGGCATCGCAGACGGTATCGGTTACGGTGATAACACTAAGGCAGCTTTGATGACCAGAGGGCTCACCGAAATATCACGCATGGGCATGGCGATGGGGGCCAGTCCCCTAACATTCGCGGGCCTGGCCGGAGTGGGAGACCTGATTGTGACCTGTACCAGCATGCACAGCCGTAACCGCCGCGCCGGGATTGCATTAGGCCAGGGAAAGTCACTTGACGAAGTCCTGGCTGAGGTAAAAATGGTGGTCGAGGGTGTGCGCACCACGCGGGCTGCCAGGCGTCTTGCGCAGAGTTTAGCGGTAGAGATGCCTATTACTGAACAGACACACCAGGTGCTATTTGAAGGACTAGCACCTGCTGTCGCAGTAAACAGGCTGATGACCAGAGGAAAAACCCGCGAGATGGAGGATCTAGCAAGATAACGGGGGGTACGGGGTCAGGCTTGAATTTATTTACTTACTGAATTTTCAGTAAGTAAATAAATTCAAGCCTGACCCCGTTATTTTTTTAATTTACCAGGGAATATTCGTCCATAATGCTCATATATATATAATGTTATTGTATGCCATTGGAAAAAAATAGACGTGGACTAGGTTCACGGAGGGATTTTGATATTAAGATTTTTGTGTGGGGGAGGGATGCAATTTTTTATATAGATCTGCCTCGTCAAATTTTTTAAGGAGGGAGTGTGTATATGGAGTCGAACGATCTTTTCCGCGATATTGCGGAACGTACAGGGGGGGATCTGTATCTTGGCGTGGTCGGCGGCGTACGCACCGGCAAATCAACTTTTATCAAGCGTTTCATGGAATTAATGGTACTCCCCAACATAGAAAATGTTTACGACAGGGAGCGGGCTAAGGATGAGCTGCCCCAGAGCGCCGCCGGGCGGACAATAATGACCACCGAGCCGAAATTTATCCCGAATGAAGCTGTTGAAATTCAAGTTACTGAGAACTTAAATATAAAAATACGCATGGTTGATTGTGTTGGCTACCGGGTGGAAGGGGCACTTGGCTATGACGAGGAAAACGGTCCCCGCATGGTGTCAACACCCTGGTTTGAGGAACCGATTCCGTTTCAAGAAGCTGCCGAAGTGGGCACCAGAAAAGTCATTTCTGAACATTCAACTATGGGTCTGGTAGTCACTACGGACGGTACGATTACGGATATCACCAGAGAAAACTATATAGAGGCGGAGGAAAGAGTCGTTGAAGAGTTGAAAAGCATCAACCGGCCTTTCCTGATGCTTCTCAACAGCACGAACGCGGCGGGGCAGGACGCTGCCGATCTGGCCGCCGAATTAAGCGAGAAGTATGATATTCCGGTGCTGCCCGTTGATTGTGCCCAGATGGCCCAGGCAGATATACTGAATATATTGGAGAAACTGCTTTATGAATTCCCGGTGAATGAGGTTAATATTAACCTGCCGCCCTGGGTGGAGGAACTGGATGTTAAGCACTGGCTCCGCGATAAATATGAAAAATCAATCGAGGAAACTGTCAAAAACGTGCGGCGCCTGAGGGATGTGGACAGCGCGGTGGAATCACTGGCTGATTATGACTTTGTGGATCAGGTCAGACTGCACAGCATAGATGCCGGTACCGGGTCGGCAGATATCAGCATTACTTCCAGCCCGGCTTTATTCTACCAGGTGTTGAGCGAGCAGTCCGGGTTTAATATCGAAGGGGAAAAGGAACTATTCCGCATTGTTAAAGACTTGAGCGTAGCTAAAAAAGAATATGACAAGGTCTCCGACGCTCTGTCGGAGGTAAAGGAAAACGGTTACGGCGTTGTAACCCCGACCCTGGAAGAACTGATCCTGGAAGAGCCGGAATTAATCCGCCAGGGCAACCGCTATGGCATCAAGCTGAAGGCCAGCGCTCCGTCACTTCATATGATCAAGGCGGACATCACTACCGAGCTCACTCCGATCATCGGTACGGAGAAGCAGTGTGAGGAGCTCGTACAGTACATGCTCAGGGAATTTGAAGACAACCCGCAAAAAATCTGGAATTCTGAAATCTTCGGCAAGTCTGTGCATGACCTGGTCCGGGAAGGGATCCAGAACAAATTGCACCGGATGCCGGAAAATGCCCAGGTTAAGCTGCAGGAAACTCTCCAGCGGATTGTCAATGAGGGTTCGGGTGGCCTGATTTGTATAATAATCTAATTGCTTTAACCGGTCTGCTGGCCGGTTTTACTTTTTATGCCTGAATTCTTTTGGGCTAAAATGGTCGCAGCCCCAACGGTAGAAGGCGATAAATGCCCTGGAAGCAAGGAATGTGATAGTCAAAGTGTAGAAAGTGGTAAACCAGCTCCAGGTATGGTATTCAATCAGGTCGGTATACAACTCCAGGGGGTATTCTATCGCAGTCACTACGGCGCTGAACAGCACGGCATAATATATGATCGGCCAGACGCCGCGCTTCCTGGTAACCTGATTGTATAGCAGACACAGAATGGGGAAAACCCAGTATTCAAACAATAAACTCATTTTAAAAAATTGGGGCAGCTGCCTGAAAGGATATTCTAACATCTCTTTGTTTACCACCGCCGTGCCCCACAGACTGTCTAAAATACATTTAAATAAAAATATAACTACCCAGTCCCGGAAGTAGCGCCAGTCGATGATAAACAGCAGCAATGCTAAGGCCAGCAGCGCTGTGACGACGGATATAATTAGTTCCACGCTAAAATACATTTTATCGACTCCAAAATTATTTTTTATTTAAAATTCCCTTAAGCCAGTTTTGTTTATAGAATTTTTGTTGTTTATAACTATAATAAATCATTATATTTTTTCCCCTTCACCGGCATTATAATACTGTAATAATTATTTCCCGGGAAGGATTAGGATAGTGACTGGCAAAAATAATAATCAAAGAACTGAAGTTATTCTATGGAGTATTGCCCTCCCGGGATTCGGGCAGTTTTTAAACGGGAAATATTTTAAGGGCGCGGTTTTACTTATTCTTGAATTTCTGATCAACACTAAATCAAATTTAAACCTGGCCATAATTTCCAGCTTCAGAGGGGAGATAGTCGCGGCTATTGCATCCACGGGTTTTCAATGGCTGATGTTTTATCCTTGCGTATATATGTATGCCATTTGGGATGCCTATAAGGACGCGGGAGGAAATAAATGTTCCTTTGCCTTTCTGCCATTTGTTTTTGCTGCTTACCTGGGCACTATCGGGGTTATTTATGCGGCAAGCTTCAGATTTATGGGATATTTGCTGGGGCCTGTTTGGCTGCCGATTATTCTTATTATTGTTGGTATCGGAATTGGTTTGCTTTTTACGTTTTTTCTATCCAGAAAACCGTAGCTGTGACCACCATAAATAGATCGGGAATGTGTAATAATTTAATGAATACCACCATTATTAATAGATACCCGGGCAAGATACCTGAGCAATTATTTTTACGTTGCCCGTATGTAGCGCCAGATGCTATAATGTCAAGCAGAGGCTTTAAAATTGTTATAAAAATACATCCAGAAAAGGTTTTTATATAAAGGAGGAAAGCCAATTGGCAGCTAAAAAAGAAATTGGCGTTGGCTTACTGGGCATGGGCACCGTCGGGCGCGGTGTCTATCGTATTCTGAATGACAACAAAGAGGGCATTGAACAAAAAGTCGGGGCGCCCATTACTATAAAAAAAATACTGGTGCGGGATGTAGCAAAGGACCGGGGCCTGGCCATTAGTGAAGGTCTGCTGACCACAAATATCAGCGATCTCCTTGATCACCCTGATATCGACATTATCGTTGAGGTGCTGGGCGGGATCAATCCGGCTCTGGAATATTCACTGGGAGCATTGAAGCAAGGGAAAAGTGTGGTCACCGCCAATAAGGACATGATTGCGCTGCACGGCAAGGAGCTTTTTGCGGCGGCTGACGCAGGCCAGCGGGATTTGTTTTTTGAAGCCAGTGTAGCCGGCGGCATCCCGATAATCAGACCGCTGAAGGAGTGCCTGGCCACCAACCGCATCACCCAGGTGATCGGAATAATTAACGGAACTACTAATTATATGTTGACGAGAATGACCGAGGAAGGTCTTGGTTTTGAGCAGGTTCTTAAGGAAGCCCAGTCTCTTGGGTACGCCGAGGCAGATCCCAGCGCTGACGTGGAAGGTTATGACGCAGCCCGCAAGCTGGCGATCCTTGCTTCTATCGCGTTTAACACCAGGGTTTCCCTGGATCAAGTACATGTTGAAGGAGTTACCCGGATCACTGCCGAAGATATTGCCTACGCTACCAATCTGAATTATGTGATCAAACTCCTGGGCATCGCCAGAGACAGTGCGGATGGGATCGAGGTAAGGGTTCACCCGACCCTGCTGCCGAAAACTCACCCCCTGGCATCAGTAAATGATGTCTATAACGCGATATTTGTCACCGGTGACGCAGTTGGAGATGTGATGTTTTACGGCAAGGGCGCTGGTGAGCTGCCAACAGCAAGCGCAGTAACGGCTGATGTGATGAAAGCTGCCCGCAACCTGGCGCACGGCTGTACGGGAATGAGCGGCTGCACGTGTTTTGCAGACAAACCGATAAAATCAATGGGGCTTACCTCCACTGAATATTATATCCGTCTTGGTGTAGCCGATAAACCGGGTGTCCTGGCCAGCATCGCTTATATTTTTGGCCAAAATGATGTGAGCCTTGCTTCGGTGATCCAGCATGCTTCAGGCAAGGCGGCTGATCTTATTTTGATCACACATGAAGTTCTTGAAAAAAACCTGCAGGAAGCGCTGAAGGGGATCAAAGAGCTGCCGGTGGTAAATGAAGTATCAAATATGATCAGAGTTGAAGGACGCTGACACAGGAGGATTGCCTGTGATGATCCGAGTACAGGTGCCGGCTACAACAGCAAATATGGGGCCTGGATTTGATTGCATTGGCATGGCCCTGGAACTTCATAATGTGGTCGAAATGATTCCTGTTTCCCGCGGAGTGACGATAGAGGTATGCGGTGAAGGCGCGGCAGATATTCCCAGGGATGAAAGCAACCTGGTTTACCAGTCAGCCAGGCGTGTTTTTTTCCAGACCGGCTATACTATGGCGGGGCTGAAAATCCGTCTTGTGAACCAGATCCCTATAGCGCGGGGATTGGGCAGCAGCACTGCGGCAATTGTCGGCGGCATAATTGCCGCGAACATACTGACCGGAGGGAAGCTATCCGTCAGAGACATGATTACCCTGGCCAGCTCGATCGAGGGACACCCTGACAATGTGGCTCCCGCGATACTAGGCGGTATAGTGGTATCAGTTAATGACGACAGCGAAATAAAATATTTAAAAATAAAACCACCCCTGGGGTTAAAGGGTGTTGTGGCTGTACCTGATTTTAGCCTTGTTACTAAAACATCCAGAGATGCAATCCCGGCTCAGGTACCGTTTCAGGACGCTGCCTTTAATGTGGGGCGTGTGGCGCTGCTTGTGGCAGCCTTGCACCAGGGGGACTTGAGCATGTTAAGCACGGCTATGGAGGACCGCCTTCACCAGTCTTTCCGTTCGCCCTTTATTCCGGGGCTGAAAAAGGTGCTGGCGGCCGCCAAGCTGGCGGGAGCACGCGGTGTAACGCTGAGCGGGGCGGGACCTTCAGTGATAGCCTTTGCCGATTCAAATTTTGAACTAATTGCCAGGGTTATGGGTGAAACCTTCCGCCAGAATGGTATAATGTCAAGGGTTCTGGTGCTGAAACCGAGTCCAATCGGGGCCAGGGCGCTGGAAGTTAAATAAATATAACATAACGGCTTTGGTAATAATAAACATGTAAAAGCATCTAGCCGCAAGTGTTAAATCTCACAACTAAAGGAGATTGTTATGTTAGTAGTGCAAAAATATGGAGGCAGTTCTGTTGCTGATCCCGAGCGGATCCGCCGGGTGGCCGGACGGGTTGCCGCTGTCCGGGAAGAGGGTTGCGACATAGCGGTGGTCGTTTCGGCTATGGGCGATACCACTGATGATCTGGTCAGCCTGGTTAAAGAAATAACAGATTCACCATCAGACAGGGAAATGGACATGCTCCTTTCCACCGGTGAGCAGATTTCTATTGCCCTGCTGGCTATGGCGATCAGGGAGCGCGGCCGGCCTGTTATCTCTTTAACAGGACCCCAGGCGGGGATTGCTACAGACAGCGCCCATACCAAAGCCAGGATATTAAATATCGACACAAGCCGGCTCAGGAAAGAATTATCACAGGGGCATATTGTTGTGGTGGCCGGTTTTCAGGGTATTAATCAGGCCAGCAGCGATATCACCACCCTGGGCCGGGGTGGATCCGACACCACCGCTGTAGCCCTGGCGGCGGCGCTGCAGGCTGACTTGTGTGAAATCTATACTGACGTGGACGGGGTTTATACCACTGACCCGCGTATAGTCCCCGAGGCGCGCAAGCTTGATGTTGTAGCATATGAGGAGATGCTGGAACTGGCCAACCTGGGCGCAGGGGTGCTGCACCCCCGTGCCGTGGAGATGGCTATGCAATATAAAATGCCGCTGCATGTCCGTTCAAGCTTTAATACAAATCCGGGAACATTGGTAAGGGAGGTAGAAAATATGGAAAGAGCGCTCTCGGTAACCGGTGTTGTCTGTGACCATAATGTGGCCAAAATCGGACTTTTTAACGTTATGGACAAACCTGGTATTGCTTTTACAATATTTAAAGCACTTGCCGACGAAAAAATTAATGTGGATATGATCATCCAAAGCGCCATGCGGGATGAGAGGAATGATATTTCCTTCACCTGTTCCGCGGGCGATTTGAAAAAAGCGCTGGCCGTTGTGGACAGACTGCAGACGGATATTGGCGCCGACGGCTATACCTATAGCGACGATGTGGCAAAAGTGTCAATTGTAGGCGCGGGCATGATCAGCAATCCCGGTGTTGCGGCTGAAATGTTCGAGGCCCTTTATGGGGAAGGAATAAACCTGCAAATGATCAGCACCTCGGATATAAGGGTCTCCTGTATTATCAAGGATGACCAGGCGGAAAAAGCTGTCCGGGCCCTGCATAAAAAATTTGACCTGGCCAACAACACTGGCGGGAAAAACGCTTGAGTTCCTTTTCTTAAAAAATTACTTTTATGGCGGCTTATTCATTGTGAAGCCGCCTTTTTAATTAGAAGATTTACCCAAGCTGCCACTGGACGAGAAAGAAATCCGCCAGGTTATTCTTAATCTTGTTCGCAACGGCCTGGAAGCGATACCCGAAAAAGATACATTGACTATCAGGACTTATCTGGACGGTGGAGAAGTGGTTCTGGCGGTGCGCAATCACGGCCCGGAGATTCCCCCGGAGGTACTGGAGAAGATCGGGACACCTTTCTTTACCACCAAAGATAACGGAACCGGTCTGGGTATGGCAGTCTGTTACAGTATTGCTTCAAGGCACAATGCCTCGATCAGGTTAGAGACGGGTCCTGCCGAAACAACTGTTTTTGTCTGTTTCAAAAGATAAAGATAGAATTATGCAATGTTCCGGGAAAACCGGTTTATGAGCTGATAAAATAATCCATTAGTTTGTGCCCCTCAGGGAAGGCCAGGCCGCTTTTTTCGGCAGCCTCTTCGTCATATACCCCGTTGATATTTTTGTTATCCTGCCCGCTAGTATAAATAACAAAAGGGACAGGTTTGTCTGTGTGTGTCATGATGCTTAGGGGCGTCGGGTGGTCGGGCAGCACCATCACTTTGTAATCGTCAAACTGCTGCAACCCTTCTAAAAGCAAGCCCAGCATCTCGTCCACCATTTCAATGGCTTTAATTTTCGTTGCTGCTTCCCCCCTGTGGGATGCCGCGTCAGGCGCTTCCACGTGGAGGTAGACAAAGTCCTGGCCTTTGGCCAGTTCATCCAGGGCCGCCGCCACTTTGCCCCGGAAATTGGTTTCCACTGTGCCGGTGACATTTTCTACTTTAACAATTTCCAGCCCGGCACATATACCTATTCCTTTAATCAGATCAACCGCGGAAATTACGGATCCTCTAAGGCCGTACTTTTCATGGAAACTTGTCAGGGCAGGTTTCTTTCCCTGTCCCCAGAACCAGACTGAATTGGCCGGCTTTAAGCCCTGGTCAATCCTTTTTATGTTTACAGCATGGCCGGACAGTATATTATAGCTTTCTTTCATTAGTTTCAGCAGGGTGGCGCCGCCTTCATCCTGGGGCAGGTATTCAGCAATCACCCGTCCGGATATGTCATGGGGCGGCGTTAATTTAACACTTTCCGGACCGCCTTTCCAGACCATGAGGTGCCTGAAGCGGAAACCGGCGTGAAATTTTATATCCGCTGCGCCGAGTGTTTTATCGATTTGCCGGATCAATTCCCCGGACTCGGGTGTTGTTACTTCATCGGCGCTGTAGTCGACCATCCTTTTTTCTTCGTACATACCTTCTTCTGAAAGTGTTACCAGGTTGCAGCGAAAAGCAACGTCAGCGGGATCAAGCTCCACACCCATGCTCACCGCTTCCAGCGGGGAGCGCCCCGTGTAGTATTCAGCCGGGTCATAACCCATTACCGAGAGATTGGCCACGTCGCTGCCCGGGGGGTATCCTGCCGGAACGGTAGAGGCAGTTCCGATCACACCTTTTGCGGCCAGCAGGTCCATGTGCGGGGTCCTGGCTGATTGAAGCGGTGTTTTGTTGTTTAGCTCTTTAAGTTGATCATCGGCCATGCCGTCGCCAAGTAAAATTAAATATTTCATGTTCTTCTCCCTTTATTTAATCGTCTAAAAATGGTATTCTCCTGCTATAGGAAGAATCCTGCTCCACAAAGCAAAGAGCTTTCAGTATTATAACCTCAATACAGAGACGTAATTATCTATATCCCGTAAAACATCCTTTCACCAATTGGTTGAAAAATAAGGAGGATGCTCTGTTGAAAGAATTTCTGGTTTTATCTCCCACAGCCATACTGGGCTATGGATTTCCCTTAAGTTCTTTTAAAGAGGGTTTAAGCCGCTTACCTGATGCTATTGCTGTGGACGCGGGATCCACCGACCCCGGACCCTACTACCTGGGCGCTGGGGAGCCATTCACCGGCAGAAACGCGGTAAAGAGGGATCTTAACTACCTGCTTGAGGCCGCGGCAGCTAACAAAATTCCCCTGCTGATCGGCAGTGCGGGAGGAAGCGGCGGGGAACCACATTTAAAAAGAGATGTGGATCTGATAATGGAAATAGCCGGGCAAAAGGATCTGCATTTCAGGATGGCGGTAATACATGCCGAGGTTGAACGGGAAAAAGTGAGAGATTCACTGTACCGGAACAAAATAAAGCCACTGGGGCCTGTGCCGCCGCTGCAAGAAAAAGATCTGGACGAGGCGGTCAGGATTGTCGGGCAGATGGGTGTTGAGCCCCTGGCGGGAGCGCTGGAAGCAGGCGCGCAGGTAGTAATCGCCGGGCGCGCTTACGACCCCTCGGTTTTCGCCGCCCCGGCCTGCCAGTCAGGCTACAGGCCCGGACCGGCTATCCATATGGGTAAGATTTTGGAATGCGGCGCTATCGCCTCCACACCAGGCAGCGGCAGCGACTGTCTGCTGGGGCGGATCGGCGCGGGATACTTCGAGGTGGAAACGTTAAACCCGGCCCGTGTCTGCACTGTGACTTCCGTGGCTGCCCACACCTTATACGAAAAATCAGACCCGGTATATCTGCCCCTTCCCGGCGGCTGTCTGGATCTGAAAAGAACAAGGTACGAACAGGTGGCGGAAAACCGGGTGAGGGTAACCGGCAGCAAGTTTATCCCGGCCCAAAAATACACGGTGAAACTGGAGGGTGTTAAGAAGGCCGGCTTCAGGACGGTAACCATCGCAGGGTGCCGGGATCCGGTCATGATCAGTGAAATTGATCAAGTCATGGAGATTGTTAAGGAAAGGACCAGAGACAATTTTGCAGGTACGGGCAGCGATTATTCTTTAAGCTTCAAAATTTACGGTAAAAACGGCGTTATGGGAGATCTGGAACCGGTGCGGGACGCAGTCCCCCATGAAATCGGCATTATTATTGAAGTCATCGGTAAAAACCAGGAAACGGCGGATACAATCTGCGGCTTTGCGCGTTCCACCATGCTGCATTGTAGTTATCCGGGCCGGACAGCAACGGCGGGCAACCTGGCCTTCCCCTTTTCCCCAGCGGAATTCAGGGGCGGCGAGGTTTTTAATTATAATATTTACCACCTGATGGAGGTGGCCGATCCCTTTGAGCTCTTCCCAATGGAGATAATAAACGTTTAAAGCCGTAAACTTTCAGGGTAAAGGATGGGAATATGAAGAAAATTAAGCTTACTGAAATGGCTGAAGTCATCCGCAGCAAGAATTCAGGTCCTTACGAGCTAACACTGGATATTATTTTTAAAGACAGGGAAAATTTCGAGCTGGCCAGGCGATCAGGTGTTTTCACAAAAAAAATGTTTGCTGCTCTATATGGTATTGAGGCGGATGGAGTTATTGATGTAATTGAATTTGCCCCGGCCAACGCCATTAAAGCAACAATTGTCCGCCCCGTCGTATCGGGCGGCGCCGGCGACAGCGATATTTACGGGGCGCAGCAACACGCGCCGCTGTTAAATATTGAAGTGCCGATGGGCTGACTTTTATCCCGTCGAAGTTTGTGTGGCTTAAGCCGCACCTACAGTTAATCAGTGTTTATGCTGCCCCCCAGCGTTACTTTTGAACATATTTGTTGAGCATTTTGTTGTAGGGCGGAATTTATCCCGCTAAATGCTTATGGGAGGTATAAAAGGCAGATATATATATATTTACCTTTAAACGACAGGATATTTTCTTTAAAACACCTTTTTTAACAGGGTATATTTATGTTAGAGTATATAATATAAGGAAGATAAGGGAGGTGTGTCTGAGTTTCAACAGGTGACCGGTTTTTGGTTAACTGATTAAAATATTTTATTGGGAGGGACGAGCATGAAAAAAACTAGATATTTCCTGTTGGCGCTGACCGTGCTTTTGTGTTTGGGCGTGGTGTTTTCCGCCAGCGCGGCCCAGTTAACAGCCAAGCAAATGATGATCGACAGGCTGCAAAGCGCTGATCTGATTCCTGCAGGAGAGATTAACAAAACAGCCTCCGGCACCGCTTATTATCAGATAAAAGCATTAAGCGGCACACTGGCCGAAACGATGGTTCCAGTGGCCAAGCTAGCCGGGGCGGATTTGCAATTAGACTACAAACTTGATTCCCCGGAGAACAAATTGGCCATGAATTATCTCGTTAATTATGACGGCGGCAAATATTCCGGCGGCATGTTTATGGATAACGGCAGGTTTATCATGACCACGGAACTCCTGTCTTTGTTGAATGACATGCAAAGCGGGGTTATGCCGGCAGGGCAAGAACTGCCGCCATACGTTTATATGGACGACCGGGCCTACAGTACTATGTGGACAAACATCAACAGCGGCCAGTATCTACCGGCGGAGTTAACAGAACTAATGGTTTTCTTCGTTGAAGCGGTGCCTGAAAAATACTTTGCTGTATCCCTGACTGATCAACAGGTTAGCTTCGTTTTAGACCAGGATGGTTTTGAGGATGTAACCCTGGAGGTCTTAAACAAAGTAGCCAATGAAAAAGAGAGATTTGCTGCGCTGGTGGCGGATTATGTGGCCATGTCAGGCGGACAGCAGCAGGCCGCTGATATGATCAAGAACGATATACTGACAAGTATTGAGCAGAGCGTCAACGACGGCAGCTATCCGGACACTGCCGCGGAAGTAAAAGATATGATGGCGGGTATTATCACCCTAAAAGAGCTGAAGTATGAAGCCTCAATGCTCTCTCCGGGACAACACAGCTTTAACATGACCCTGGATCTGGGCGGCGGGCCGGAGTTCAGCGGTCAGCTGGTTGTCAAAGCGGATTATACCAGCGGTAAAGATTTATGTAACGGTACCTACACCGTGGATTTCAAGGCGGACATGGGCACGGAGAGCTTGAGTGTAACCGGCGTGATGCAGGGCGAATTTAACCAGACCGGCGTATCTTCACTGGGAAATGATACAATTAAGGTTAATGTGCAGGATTACAGCACCGGGACCACTATGCTGGACCTGTTAATCGAGGGCTATGCGGAGGCCGAAGCAGATCCAAACGTCCAGGTGGACGTTCCGGCAATGACCCCGGCCAACAGCCTGGACCTGATGCAGATGGTGGTTGATCCTCCAGTTCCGCCAATTACTTCAAATACTCCGACTGTGCTATTAAACGGCGTACCGGTCATATTTGATGTTGACCCTTACATCGTCGAATTGGAGAACGGCGGCAGGACCTTTGTTCCTCTAAGAGCCCTGGCGGAAGCCCTCGGGTGCGAGGTGGACTGGGTTGCGCCGGACCAGATCAATATTATGCGCGGTGATAATACTATTAATATGTTCATCAATAAGACGGTGTATTCAGTTAACGGCGTGGAAAAGCGGCTTGACGCGCCGCCGTCGATCAAGGGCGATCGGACTATGGTGCCATTGAGGTTTGTTGCCGAGGAACTGGGCTGCACGGTCCAGTACGACGGGAGCACAAACACCGTGATCATCTACTCAAACTAATTGGCAGTTAAATAAAGGCTTTACATGGTTTTTCGTTGTTCTTCTCTGGCGCTTTAACAAAGCGCCTTTTCTTTTATAAAAATAAATAATAAGTAGATAATAATAAAAAAATAAGAAATTTGTTATAAAAAATTAATATTAGTATCGGATAATATCAAGAAGCAAACAGAAAGAGGTGTATATAGATTGAATCCAAAGGCTTTGTTCAACTTCAGCTACGGTCTTTATGTGATCACATCGAAGAAAGGGGATAAGGTAAACGGTCAGATCGGTAATACTGTGTTTCAGATCTCAAGTGATCCGGCAACTATCGCGGTAAGCATCAACAAGAATAACCTTACTCACGAATATATCAAGGACAGCAAAACATTTACTGTGTCAATTCTCTCACAGGATGTGCCACTGAACTTGATCGGCCAGTTTGGTTTTAAATCAGGCCGGGAAAGTAATAAATTCGAGGGTGTCAGCTACCAGATGGGGCAGAATGGTGCGCCGTATTTGACTGATTATGTGTTGTCATTTGTAGAGGCTAAAGTAATACAGGAATTTGACGCCAATACACACACTGTTTTTTTGGGCGAAATAACTGAGGCCGATACTCTCAGTAAAGGCATTCCCATGACTTACGCCTACTATCATCAGTTGAAAGCGGGCAGCGTTCCGCCCGCAGCGCCGGCTATTACTAAAAAAGAGGAGGAAGGCACTGTGTCGGAGAAGTATGTATGCAAAGTGTGCGGTTATGTATATGACCCGGCGGTGGGTGACCCGGATGGCGGTATAGCGCCAGGAACATCTTTTGCGGATATTCCGGACGACTGGGTATGCCCTGTCTGCGGCGTGGGCAAGTCAGAGTTTGAAAAGCAGAGCTAAAGTTCCGCTTGCTGATAGTGTCGATCAATTTCATCTGGCCAAGTCCTGGTGTTAGAGCCGGCTGTCCATTGTAACATTAGACGGGGAACACACTCCTGCAGGTCGGCTTTAGCCGCACAGGCTTCGGCGGGAGAAAAGCCAGCCAACCGGCGCTTCAATTTTTAGCAGCGGACGTTGCTGCGCCCCGTAAACATCGCTGTCCCGGCGCCGCCCGCCGGCCCTAATGCCAGGCGGACTCAACACCGCGGACTTGGTTTGTAACCTGAGCAAGGCTGAAGTTTAGCTTTGCTTTTTTTAGGGTATTAAAGAATTTGGTATTGGTGTGATCAATGTGGAACTAATAAAAGATGGGGAAAACAGGTACCGCCTCAAACGATACGGGAAGATGGCGGTGGATGGGATTGTCTACGCCGATGATGAACTGCTGCCTTTAATTATGACCGACAAGTCGCTGCAACAGCTGGCCAACGCTGCCAGCTTGCCTGGTGTCAGGGGGCCGGTGTGCGGTATGCCGGATATGCACGAGGGATTTGGCCTGCCTATCGGCGGAGTAATGGCCTGTACTGCAGACGGTGTTATATCCGCGGGCGCCGTGGGGATGGACATAAACTGCGGGGTGCGCCTGCTGGCGACAGGTCTCTTGGCCGGTGAATTGGATCCTCCTTTTCTGCGCAGGCTGATCGACCGTATTGAGGAATACGTCCCTACCGGTGTAGGCAGGAATAGCAGGAACAGAGAGATTACCAGGGAAATTTTCGAAGAGGTTGTCCATATTGGGCCGATTGGCCTGGTGGAGCGCGGCTTTGGGCTGCCTGATGATCTTAATAAAATCGAGGAGGGCGGCTGCCTGCCCGGAGTTGACCTGGGCGCTGTCAGCAGTAAGGCTTACAAGCGGGGCGCGGTTCAGTTGGGTACTCTGGGCGGGGGCAACCATTTTATTGAGCTGCAGGTGGTCAGCGGGGTCTATGACCGCGCGGCGGCCAATATTTTCGGAATTAACCCCGGTATGCTTACGGTGATGATCCACACGGGCAGCCGTGGTTTTGGCCACCAGATCTGCAGCGACTACAGTAAAACTTTGCTTGCGGCAGCCGGAAAGCACGGTATTGAAATTCCTGACCGCGGGCTTGCCTGTGCCCCGGCTGACTCGCAAGAGGGAAAGGATTATTACGCCGCAATGGCCTGTGCGGTTAATTACGCCTTTGCCAACCGCCAGCTAATCACCCATGAAACCCGCCGGGCTTTTAAAGATGTTTTGGGCGGGGGAAAGTACGCCTCGGAAATTGATTTGATATACGACGTCGCCCACAACATAGCCAAGTGGGAGGAACACGCCGGACAGAGGCTGCTGGTACACCGCAAGGGGGCGATACGGGCGCTGCCGCCCGGCCACAAGGGAAACCCTGCGGTATACAGGCACACCGGCCACCCGGTTTTAATACCGGGCAGCATGGGGACGGCGTCTTACGTTCTTACAGGCACAGAAAAAGCGGCGGAGTCGTTTTTTTCCGTAAACCACGGCGCCGGCAGAATAATGTCAAGGACGGCGGCTGTAAAGGAAATATCAAAAGAACAGTTTGAGCGCAGCATGTCGGGTGTGCTTTATAACATCAGAAATTACAAAGAGCTGCTGGATGAAGCGCCGGGGGCCTATAAGGATATCGACCGGGTTGTGGAAACACTGGCCGCCATCGGCATGACCCGCAAAGTGGCCAGACTGGTCCCCCTGGCCGTTATCAAAGGAAAAGATTGAATTTGCTGTTTCTAAAAACTGCTCAGGACATTCTTAATAAAACTAGTATAAGGCCGGAAAATAAAATCAATTATGTAAGAAACACGATAAGGTTCAAAGGCCAAATTGTCCATTATAATTACAGCAGCGCCGGCAATAATTAAAAATGAAAAGACGGCCAGCTCGGCCCACTTTTTATTACGGATTAAGGGCCTTCCTTCTATAACGGCCAGCGCTATGATCACAGCGATATAAAGATAGACCATTACTGCCCGGCCCCCTCTGTACGGGATCCGGGCGGTTCCACGGCTAACTGCCGGTCACGGATACGTGTCTCGCACTCGATGGTCACGTTTACTATAGGGTAAATTTCCCGCCAATGCTCTTTATACTGGGGCCACTCCCGGCGAAGCTGCCTTTGAACCTCTTCGCCCAAACCGAACACATCGGTATTTATCTGCTGCGATCTTTTTACGGCAGCCTCTATTTCATTGATCATCTGGCTTGCGGCCATTTTTTCAAGGTCATAAATCACACTGACATCTGATAATCCCCGGCTTGCTCCAAAATGTTCCATCACGTCAAACCTGGCTTGCGTTTTTATCTCAAAAACCGGCAGTCCGTCATCTCCAATGCTCACATCCATCTTGCTTTTAGCGTTCACCTGTCTCAGGCTGATATGCTCCTCTATCCCGCCGGCAAAATGAGGAATGGTCATCTCGCGGTTTTTCACCCTGTTCATCACCCATAACAGTCCCATCGATTCCCTTTCGTTGAAGTAATCGACCAGCCTGCCGTCCGGGTCGAAGGCGGCCAATCCGGTAATGGCGACAGTATTAATGAGACCTGCTTGTTTTTCTTTAAAGAGAGCGCTGGTCTGTGGGATAACTTCCACCACCGGCGCCAGCGGGCTGGTAATGCCGGTGCCCAGGCGGTATTCGAAATCAGCCAGGTCCACCGCCAGAATCCCCTGCCAGCCGTCTTTATCCAGGAAGATGCTATTTAAGGCCAGGGCGGTTGACTGAAAAGCCGGCGATTCCAGTTCTAATATCTTGCCTGCGTCTCCCTTCGACACGGCTATGAAGTTATTATCACGACTTTCAATGCCGCGTGTAATACGGTCTAAAAACGGGACTAACCCGCTGCGGGCTGCTTTATCGCCATAGATGATCACCCGGTTATGGCCCCAAAAAAGATGTCTGGGGATGCGGTAGTTTGTTTTTGATATAGCGCTCCTTATTGTTTCTCCCGTCTCACTTATTGTCCAGAAAGGCACCATCCCGCTGATCACGCCTGTGCCCCCGCCCCCGGCTGCAGCGCCCTGGCCGGCGGTCATGACCACGGGGTTGGCCACCTGTAAAGTTATTTCAACACCGGTTTTTCCTGCAAGTTCGGCCTGGTCAACTGCGGCGCCCACCACAAGGCCAAGGTCGCTGATTTCCCGGCGGTCCCAGCAGCCATAAAACAGTATCGGTAATATCATTATAAAAAGCGCAGGAATAATCCTTTTCATGATTCTTTTACCTGCTTCAATGGGCGAAATATGGCGATCAGGTAGAGGAACAGTGGGATAACCAGCTCAGCTGAGAACAGGGCGGTACCCGGAAAAACATGGGTGAGAAAATCAGTCATATCCGGAATTCCCCGGAAAAAATTATTTGCCAAAGCCAGCATTAAGACGGACAGGGGCAGCAGCAGAAACTGGTAGTCTTTGAAACCAAAGACCTGGGCGGCGCCTAACGTAGAACAGTAGAGAAAAGCACAGATTTTAAAAAATGTTCCCAGCAGCAGGGTAATAACTATCAGTACCTCAAGCCGGTCAAAGATCCTGGCGATGCTGATCATCCTGGCCAGGCTGAAAAATGGGAATTCCTTCTGGCCGGTGAGCACCCCGCCAAATACCGCAACAGCCGATATTTCCACAGCTGCCACGATAAAACCGACTAATACAACCGAAATAATCAGGTTGCGGGGGGTATGGCGAAAGCTGGCCAGGGCCGGGATGAACATCCCGGCGATAATTACCTCGCCGCGCCAGGAAGCCGAGTTGGTGGAAGTGTAAATCAACTGGCCAGGCGAATGATCGGCCAGCGGCAGGAGGCGGCTGAAGTCCATATTGTCGAATGGCAAAACTATTACCGCCACAATGGTCAGTACCGCAATGAAGAGAAGGATCTCGTTGACCCTGGCCCATACCTCCAGGCCGCTGCGCAGGGCATAAAAGCACAGGGCTATGACAGTAACCATAAAAACTGCCGTGGGTGTATTGGGCATGAGGGTAATATTCAAAAAATAAGCGAATTGAAGTATGATTACAGCGCCTTGAGAAAGGAACCAGAATATATACAAAGCCCCGAAGATTTTTCCCAGAGGTTTGCCCAGGATTAGCGGCAGGTACTCGATTAGTGTAAGACCGGGATAGCGCCTGGCCAGAGCGATAATAACCAGGACTGACAGGATTCCCCAGACAGAGGCCATGTGGGCGGTGATCCAGGCATCCTGCTCAACAGCGCGGCAGGCCAGCTGAGGCGCCCAGAATATTGCTGTGGTAATGAGCACCGTGACCATTAAAAAAGCTAGCTGCCGCTCGGAAATCTTTCCAGGTTCCATTTACCTGCCTCCTCTCCTGGAATGCTTTTTACTGCCGGGGTCAGAAGAACTGCTGTTGTCAGTTGGCGGGGCAGGGGGGGGTGTATTGTCACGGGTAATGTCGTTTCCCGCTATCAGCGCCGGCCTGTCTGTAACATCCCACCGGGGAGAGCGATAAAGCGTGTCTTTTGTCTCCTTTAAAATCAGGGGCGCCAGGGGCTCGAAATATGGCACACCGAATGACCGCAGGCCGGCCATATGGATCAGGAAAGCCAGAGAAGTCAGAGCGATCCCGTAAAGGCCGAGGATGCCGCCGGCTGTTAAGATGGCCAACCTGATCACCCTGACTGACAGGGCCAGCGCATAACCCGAGCCCAGGGAAAAGTTGGCTACGGCCGATATGGCTATGACAATGACCAGGGTAGGTGACACCAGGTTGGACTGGACTGCCGCCTGTCCCAGGATCAGGGCGCCGACAATGTTTATCGCCGCGCCCACTACCCGGGGCAGCCTGATGCTGGATTCCCAGAGCAGTTCAAAAATAATCAAAAGGAAAAGGGCGTCAAAATAGGCGGGAAAGGGTACTGTTTCCCTGGCTCCAGCAATTGAAAAAACAAGTGGTATCGGGATCATTTCATGGTGAAAGGTAACCAGCGCCACATATATGCCGGGAAGATTGGTGGCAATGAAAATTGACATATATCTTAGAGCGCGGATAAACCAGGCTACCATAGGATTTATATAGTAATCGTCGGCGGCCTGCAAAAACTCAATAAAAATAGAAGGCGCGGTCAGTACCTGGGGGCTGCCATCAACAACCAGGGCAAACCTGCCTTCCAACAGGTCGGCCACCACTATGTCAGGTCTTTCAGTGCTCTTCATAGTTGGAAATAAGCTATAAGCGCGATCCTGAATCAGCTCCCTGATGTGAGAGCTGTCAATGATGCCGTCTGTGTCTATCCTGCTGAGCCGCCGCCTGGCTTCTTCAACAATCTTGGGATTGGCGATATCAGCCACGTACAGTAAAGTTACCAGGGTGTTGCTGCGCCGCCCGATGATATAGTCTTCCGACTTGAGCATGGCGTCGCCCAGCCTGCTGCGGATGAGAGCGGTGTTTATCCGTATATTCTCGGTGAAACTGTCGTGCGGCCCAACCACGGAAGGCTCGATCACCGGTTCGGCAATAGGGCGCTGAGGCCTGTCTTCGGCATCAATCATTAAAGCGGACGGACAGCCATCAACCAGCAAGACCATTTTGGACATTAATATCCAGCGCTTTATTTCTCCCAGGTCTGTTACCTGGGAGGTGCGATAGAAGGGCAAAAAGCTTTTGTTTATTAATTCAGCCCGTTTTTCTTTGGCTACCTCCAGCAGTTGTCCTTCCGGTATATCCAGCATCAAGGCGCGGAATATGTCATGGCTGACCCTGTTGTTTATCAGCCCGTCAAACCAGACCGCCAGGAATTTCACTTCTGCCACGTAAAATTGTCTGAAAATAATGTCTGAAATGTCCACGAACTCCTGCCGCAGGTAGGCTTCATTATCAGCCAGACTGCTGCTGATATCCTTGAAAGCATGGGGCAGGGGGACTTGCTTCGGTCCGGACGACGCTATTTTTTTTGCTTTTCTGTTCACTTTCTGAAAAAGACGGAGCATTGGATAAAGACCTCTGTTTTTTAAGTTGCTTGTTTAAGGAAACTCCAACGACAATATTTTCCCCTTTTAACCACAAATTACTCAAAATGAAAGAATCACATCCAAAGATGTGATCAAGTCGCATATAACGCCGGCCGCCGTTCAATGAACGGGGCGGATTGTAGGTGCGGAATTATCCGCACAATGGCCGACTTATTCCGCTATCTGGTAACATGTAACGATACAGGATGCTAGAAACAGAGGACTGCCCCCGTTCCTTTATCCGGGGAAGTGTGCCCCCAGCCAGTGAAAAAAGGTCTGCCATACTTCCTGGTAATGGCCGCTGAACTGGTGGTCGGCGCCGGATATAATTTTTATGGATTTGGGCTCTCCGGCTGCTGTATATATATTTTCTGCATTAGATAAAGGGACGGTATCATCAGCCTCACCGTGTATCACGAGCAGCGGGCGGGGTGAAATCGATGAGGCGCAGTGGGTTACATTATGGCTTTTTAGATCTGCGAAAAAGCTTTTTTTCACCAAAACAGTCCCACTCTCATCTGACATCGATACCAGGTCGTTTTCAGCGGTAGAAACATCCTTCACGCGCCCGGAAAAAATCCTGAACGGTTCTGCGGGCGCGGCCCAGCAGCTTACTCCGGCCACTCTCTGATCTGTCCCCCCCTGGCATAAAACAGCAGTCCCGCCAAAACTCCTGCCCACAAGAATTATTGATTTGAACCCAAGATCATGGCAGCAGTCAACGGAACATTTTACATCATTGATATGGCCGGAAAGGCTGATGTCGGCAAAGCTGCCCTCGCTTTCGCCACTACCGCTGAAATCAAAAAGAAGGGTAGAATAGCCCTGTACACCAATCTCTTCCGCCATCGCCACAGCCTTGCCGCCTCCTTCTTTACCGCCGGTAAAGCCGTGACATACAATAACTATCGTGCCGGGATCCAGGCCGGTGTACAAAAGGCCGGCCAGGTTTAAACCTCTGTCATTTAAAAAAGTTAACTTTCGCCATGTGTAAATACCGCTCAAATGTGATCACCTCTATTAAATAATATAGATAAATGTTTTTTTATTGCAAAGAATGTTAAAATAAGATGTGAAAAATCAAAGTGAGGTGCAGAATATTGAATCTTAGTGAAATTATAAGGGAGAGGCGCAGTATACGCAAGTACCGGGACAAGGATATCCCCCAGGAGGTTTTGCAGGAAATACTGCAGGAAGCCCTGTGGGCGCCCTCGGGCACGAACAGGCAGAACTGGGATATCTATGTTGTCAGGGGGGAAAAGAAGGATAGGATCCTTAACAACATGGTCCTGGCTGCGGAAATATTTAAGCCTACTCTTGACAGGCTTTTCCCGGAAGATGTTGTGAACGTGACCATCAACTTTTTTAAAAACATTGGCGGCGCCCCGGTGGTTTTGCTGGTGTACATGCCGAAATATACCTATGATCTCAGAAAGAATATGGGGAGCAAGGAGAAGTGGGATATCGAACACGATCGCATGACCAGCGCGCTCAGCGCGGCTGCTTTGGTTCAGAACATTCTGTTGCTGGCAAAAGAAAAAGGCCTGGGTACCTGCTGGATGACCGCGATGAAGCATGTGGAGGACCAGATCAATGAAGAGATGGGCATCACAGACATGGAGCTTATTTCTGCAATTCCCATCGGTTATCCTGATGAGAACCCGCGGGCGCCAAGAAGAAAAGGCGAAAAAATCCACTGGGTCGGCTACTAAAAGGGGATAGACATGAGTGATTGTTTGATAAGGGGTGTCGGCGCAAATAAACAATTCCGTGTTTTTGCCGCCACAACTACTGATCTTGTTGAGGAAGCGAGACGCCGGCATGATACCTGGCCTGTGGCCAGCGCGGCGCTGGGCCGGACTTTAACCGCGGGGCTCCTGCTGGGCGCCAATCTGAAAGGCGCCGATCTGCTGACCCTGCGGATATTCGGGGATGGCCCGGCAGGCGCTATTGTAGTAAGCGCCAACGCAGCGGGTGAGGTAAAAGGGTATATTCAGGAACCTCATATTGACCTGCCCCGCCTGAAGGAAGGCAAGCTGCCGGTTGGCGATGCGGTGGGCAAAGGCTTTCTGCACGTCACCAAAGATATGGGTTTGAAAGAGCCATTTACGGGTAGTGTTGAACTGGAGTCGGGAGAAATAGGCGAGGATGTGGCCCGGTACCTGCTGATCTCGGAACAGACTCCTTCAGCGGTGGCGCTGGGGGTCTTGGTTGGGCCTGATTGTCAGGTAAAAGCGTCAGGCGGTATTATAATCCAGCTGTTGCCGGACGCGTCAGAAGAAGTACTACTCCGCATAGAGGAAAGCTTGAAAGAGATGGAGCCTGTGAGCAGCCTGGTTAACCGCGGCATGACGCCGGAAGAAATTGTGGCGCTGGCGGTAGGGGGACTGGAAGTGCGCTTCCTGGAAAAAACACTGGTTAGATTTAACTGCGGCTGTTCCAGAGAAAAGGTAAAGGATATCCTTGCGGCGCTGGGGAAGGATGAAATCGAAAGAATATACCAGGAACAGGATCAAGCAGAGGTGCGTTGTCATTTTTGCGGAGAACTGTATTGTTTCGACGCGCCTGAATTAGAAATGATGATCAGGCAGTTATAAAAAATCCTTGTTTATGCTCGAGCCTGAATAAAAATGTTCTATCAACATATGAAGGATGTTTATATTATAATCTAAATAAAACAGCATTAGATAAACAAGGAAAGGGAGATATCTATGAGCAGCAAACTGCTTGACTGCAGGGGACTGGCCTGCCCGCAGCCTGTGATTGAAACTAAAAAGGCCGTTGAAGCGGGAAATGAAAAGAATATACTGGTTATTGTGGATAATACTGTTGCCCGCGAAAATGTTGCACGTTTTGCCCGAAATGCCGGCTGCGCAGTAGCTGTGACAGAAAAAGAAGGTTGCTACCACCTGGAAATTACTGTATCCGATAATAAGATAAAAAACATGGGGCCTGTTCCTGAAAAAAAGGCCGAAGCCAGGGAAACAGCCGGAAACGTATATTTTATTACCTCAAACACCCTGGGCCAGGGTTCTCCCGACCTTGGCGAAGTTTTAATGAAAAGCCTGATGGTAACCCTTACGCAGCAGGACCCGCCCGCGGCGCTGTTATTGCTGAACAGCGGTGTATACCTGACTGTGGAAGACTCTCCGGTTTTGGAACAGCTAATGGTTCTGGCCGATAAGGGTACCGAAATACTGGTATGCGGAACTTGTCTTAATTACTATAAACTAAACGAGAAACACGCGGTGGGCACTGTTTCAAACATGCTGGAGATCAATACCATGCTCACAGGACCATACAAAGTAATCGCTATGGGATAATTTGGCTTGTGGCCTCATATTGTATTCTTTAAATATGACTGTATTTCAGGAAATAATGAGCTGGTTTTCTGAGATATCGGGCAGAAAAGAAGGTTAGCATGGAGCAAAGAGAAACAAAATCACGGCTTGGCAAGACCATAATATCAGAATTACCTCTGATATTGCTGATTCTGGGATCCTTTGCCGCGGGGGCTCTGCTGTACGACCTGCTGCCTGAGCAGATGCCCAGTCATTGGAATATCAGCGGGGAGATCGACGGTTACTCATCTCGCTTCTGGGGAGCTTTCGGCATCCCGCTGCTAAATGCAGGGGTTTATGTTATGATGCTGATATTGCCTTTAATTGACCCTCGCAAGGAGAACTACCAGAAATTTAGCGGCTCTTACCGTATGATCCGGATGGTGTTCGTGGTTTTTATGACCGGAGTTTACCTGCTGGTTTTAGCGAACACTTTCGGCGCCCAGATTCCTGTGGACAGGGCGATGATGGCCGGTATATCCGTACTGTTCTTGTTCCTGGGCAACTATATGGGGCAAATAAGGCATAACTATTTTGTTGGGATCAAGACACCCTGGACTCTGGCTAATGAGCAGGTATGGGAAAAAACACACCGCTTCGGCGGGAGGTTATGGGTGGCGGCAGGCCTGATTGGACTGATCGCATCTTTAGTCGGGGGGAGTTGGGGTGGCATCCTGCTTGGAATATCTCTCGGCGCGGCGGTATTTATCCCAATGGTTTATTCCTACATTGAATTTAAGAGACTGTGAAAAAATTAAACATTCAAATTGATAGGATTATTTAGGATTTGCAGCGATCCAGATCCAACCACTTTACTGGGAACAAATGTTCTGATTATAATATAATCAGAACATTTATTTGGTAGGTGGTTTTTTTGCGTTGTCCGATCTTGCTGGCAGATATGAATTCTTTTTTTGCCAGCGTACACCAGGCTATGGAACCCCGGCTCAAAGGGAAACCGGTTATCGTCGGCGGTGACCCGGCCAAGCGCCACGGAATAATTCTGGCTGCTTCCTACGAGGCCAAGGCCTGCGGGGTAAAAACAGGCATGGCTGTGTGGGAGGCCCGGAGCCTCTGTCCCGACGGCATTTTCCTGAAGCCCGAATACGGCCATTATGTTAATTTTTCTACCCGGATAATCAGGATCATGAAGGATTTCAGCCCGCTGGTGGAGCCCTTTTCCATTGATGAAGCTTTTTTAGACCTCTCTGGATGTGAGGGCCTTTTCGGCTCATCTCTTGATATTGCGCTGAAGCTGAAAAAAAGGATTAAAGAGGAGATTGGCGTGATGTGCAGCGTTGGGGTGGGTCCCAATAAACTCCTGGCTAAAATGGCGGCCGGCATGCAGAAGCCGGATGGACTTACGGTCCTGGACCTTACCGATGTGTCAGCTAAGATGTGGCCCCTGCCGGTCCGAGAGCTTTTTGGGGTAGGCTCGCGCTTGGAGAAGAGACTGCAGGATTTAAACATTCATACCATCGGAGAGCTTGCCTGCTATCCCCTGCCGATGCTGCGGAAAAGGTTTGGCCTTCTTGGCCATGTATTGTCCCTCTCCGCCAACGGTATTGACTACAGCCCCGTTGACCCGCGTTCCCTGGAGAAGGTTAAGTCTATCGGACACCAGATCACTCTCCCCAGGGACTACCGGGGCTACCGCCAGATAGAGGTAGTGATCCTGGAGCTGTGTGAAATTGTGTGCAGGCGGGTGCGTTTGGGCGGTTTTGTGGGCAGAACAGTTTACCTTACCTTAAAAGACGTTGAGTTCCTGTGGATGTCCCGCTCCCACAGCGTAACCTTCCCAACAGCTTCTGCCAATGTTATCTACAGAGTGGCCGTGGCACTGCTGCGCCGGCACTGGCCGGAGTGGAAACCGGTGCGGATGGTGGGAGTGTCCCTGTCCGGGTTGGTTAAAAGCACCTCGGAGCAACTGGACCTGTTCGGGGAGGTGGAGAAAGCCCGCCGCCTGCATGCCGCCTGTGACCGGATCAAAGATCGCTTTGGTGAACAAAGCATTTTGCGGGCGGTGTCGCTCACCCCGGATGGTGTGTGCCGCGATCGGAAAGGAGACGGCCATGTCTAACATTCATGATTACTACCGGAAGAATTTTCTGTACGAGAGCCACCGGATGATGCTGCCGGAACTGCGGGACAGGGTTACCCGCACTTGCCCCCAGTGTAAATTTTATATCTTAATTGCTGGTAAAACCGGGGTCAGAATGGGCTGCGTCGCACTTATTCCCCAATACGCGGGCCTGGTTAAGCGGGCGCCGGAAAAACTGGATGTGACAGAGATATTAAAGGCAGTGGGCAAGGGCGGTCTGGAGCGGGTTCTGGCCAGGCCGGGCAGCCATCGCCAGGCTTGCGGCCAGTTTCATCCCAAAAAATAAAAATCCTGACTAAAACATTATTTTATAGGCTGGACGCATAAGTTAACAAATAATGCCTATTTTGTGTTTAAGGGGGTTAATATATTGACAATTATTATGCTTGATCCCGGTCACGGCGGTTCAGATCCCGGCGCCATCGCTTCGGGGCTTCAGGAAAAAGATCTGAATCTGGATATCGCCGCCAAGACACGTGATGCGCTTCGCTCCTACGTTGTTGATGTTTATATGACTAGAGATTCCGATATTGACTTTGAGCCGGCCCAGCGGGCTGATCTGGCCAACAGGCTGGGCGCTGCTTATTTTCTCTCGATCCATATAAATGCCGGCGGCGGGACTGGTTTTGGAAGCTATGTCCATATTAACGCTTGTGACAGGTCGCTGGCGCTGCGGGATGTTATCCATCAACGGGTAAGCAGTTTTTACCGTTCATCAGGATTTATGGACAGGGGGAAGAAGAGCGCCAACTTCGCTGTGCTGCGTCTGACCCGGATGCCGGCTCTGCTCCTGGAGAACCTGTTTATTGACACGGCGGGTGACGCCGTCAAACTGGCTGACCCGGTTTTCCGGCAGCAGATAGCCGGCGCGATCACTGTCGGCCTGGTCCAGGCCCTTGGACTGGCGCCGGTCTCCGCCGGAGAGCAGGAAGAAGATATCAATATACTGAAGAGCGACGGCTTGATTGTCTCGAATCATGGAGTTGCGGAGCATATTACGTGGGGAATGTTTGCGGCAGTAATAAACCGCAGCAGGGGCAAAAGTTCCCTTTCCGACCCCTGGGACCCGGCTGGCGAGGTGGCCAAACTAAAAGCTGACGGGTTGGTTTTTTCCGACCATGATGAGGGGGGAGAAGTGCCCTGGGGAGAATTCGCCGCGGTATTGAACCGGCTGCGCGGCGCAGGCAGTACCAGTCCCTGGAACCCGGCGGCGGAAATTCAGAAACTAAAGTCCGACGGCCTGCTTGATTCCACCCCTGATCCAACCGAAGCGGTTTACTGGGGAGAATTTGCCGCGGTATTTAACGCGGCGAGGAAAAGTTGACCTGCCCCAGGCCTAAAGGTAGGGGAGCATATAGCTTGATAGCTGAAGCTGGGGGCTTTACGGCACTTGACGGAAAAATTTTGACTTAAGCAAGCGGTACGATCTTTAGTTTGCCGCAAGCAGCCAGCCTGTCATCCTTAATCACTACCGCCCCGGTGATTCCCGGGACCCCGGTGGCGAATTCCGCGGCTTTCTGCACATCATCTTTTGTCTGTACCAGGTTCCCTGCGGCTGTTGCTACCGCATCAGCCAGTATGGCTGACGGGGCCAGGATGACAACAGCGTCTGCACTGCCCAGGCTCAGAGAAGGCCCTACGGTTCCAGAGGAGGTACAGACTCCCAGAGGGGTATCTGCCGGTCTGATCGAAAGCGCCAGCCGGTTTGACAGGGGGGAACGGCCGGCAAAAATACCGATCCGGCGCTGCCTGGTACTGCGCATGTAGATATCCCCGCCGTTTTCCACTATGACGTCCCTGGAGCGCCTGGTCAGCGCCGATCCGATATAATGGGCAAAAGCACCGGCTACTGCGGCCATCGGCCCGACCCCCGCCAGGCGGGCTGCTTCAGCCATGTCCACCGCTATTTGCGGCGCGCCTGGTTTTAAATGGTATGGGACAAGAGAATGAAGAAAAGCGTGATCCTCCTCGATGTATTTTTCGAGGAGTTCACGCTGTTTGAGGACCATTTCCTGTACAAACCCGGCCATTTCAGGTGAAAATCTCTCCTTGCGGACACCTATATCCAGGTCCGTTTGTTTTACAATCACTTGGAAGTGATAAAGGTCGTCCTGCCGGAATCTCTCCCGGTAGGATCTTTCCGTGTATTCCAACTTAAAATCTGACCTCCATAGCTTTTACTGGGCATACTTTTACACATATCTGACATACAATGCAGTTGTCGCTGTTAAACTTTACTTCCATGCCTGGTCTTTCCATGTAAAGTGCGCCGCTGGGGCAGATATCGGTACAGGCGCCGCAGCTTGTGCATTTTTCCTCGTTCCTGAACACTTCTTCCGCCAGGGGCTGTACCCTGACTCCCTGTGTTTTTAAATATGCCAGGCCCTGGTCGTAATTGGCGCCTGTAAGCTCCATGACCATGATGCCTTCTTTGTTCTGATCGACGTTGGCCTTAAGAATGTTTATAACCAGATCGTAGTCTCTGGCAAGCCGGTAGATTATCGGCCGGTCAGCTATATCTTTCCCAAAACGCAGGATTATTTTTTTGGGCGTCAAATTTTTCACTCCTTTGTCCTTTCACCAGCGATGTGCGGCTGAAGCCGCACCTACAGCGCGTCCCAAGTCTCAATTCAAACGTCTCCAGGGAGCAGCCAGGTTCATCGCCATAGATCATATTATTTGTCTTGAAGCTCTTTGATCTCCAGCGTATTTGCCGAAATGTTATCTTTGTAAGAAGGGAGCGGTTTTACCGGCTCTGTCAAAAGGAAATCACCCTGCTGGATCCAGTTTTTCAATATGCCGGCTATCTGCCTGGCCCTGGGATAACTGGACAGGGGGGCAGTGGGAACTTCCCTGCCGTTTACTGTGATTCTGCCGGATTTTAATTCAGCATAGTTGACAAAACCAAGATTGCCGGGGATACGCTGGCTGAAGGCTTCACTGTAGTCTACAATAGGAGCGTAAAGATCTCTATCGGTTACTGCAACGCAGCGCATGACCTCTTCATTTAATATGGGAATGGGTATGCCCAGTCCTACAGTTAGAGAAGCGCCATAACCAAGCATGCTTGTTCCAACCAGCCAGTTGGGATCCATCTGCTTGAGGTCGCCGATGACGGAAAGGGTACCCCCGGTAGGACCGTAGCTTTTGCCTGCAGCGTCTTTTTGGATCTCCGGGAAGTGCTGAGTGCCGTTCCAGGCCACATAGCCGACTCCACCGCCTAAAAATATTTTCGTGCCTATGCCGATTGTCATGAAATACGGGTCATTTAGCAGCGGGCTGAGCTGCCCGGCGCTGCTGTAATGGGCGTTGCCGGGTCCAGGCTTGAGCATACCCAGGTAGGTGTATATAGTCCTGTCGCTCAAGTTGACCGCGCAGTTGTAGTTCTGGTATGAGTTCCGCGGGTTAAAAAGAGTGGCCTCGTTAATATCGTCCAGGGTGATGACGGTCTCAATCTCCTGCCTGGGATAACAGTCAGTGCCGTAAGAGGTCGCTTTTAGCCGGACCGGCTTGCGGGCTACCAGATCCTGGATCACATGACCGCCACCGTAGCGAAATTCACCCGGGTAATTGTTGTTGCAGGGGTCGTCTTCGGGAAGCTCCGTGGCGCCAAGATAGGCGTCTACTGCGGCGATGCCGGAGTAGGCCTGGATGCCGTTAAGCCATGCTTTCTGCATTCTAATCCTCGGTTTGGAGTGGCCGAAATTTAAAAATACCCCGGAAGAGCACATGGCCCCGAAAGTACCGGTGGTTACCACGTCAACACTCCTGGCTGCTTCGGAAATGCCTTTTTCCTCCACCAGAGAAATTATTTCCTCGGCGGTGAGCACCACAGCCTGGCCGGACTTAATTTTTTCATTAATCTCGGCGTAGGTTTTCTCAATTGCCATTTTAAAAGTATCCCCCCGTGTATAGTGCTCTGAGCTGATAATAAATTTAAGGCCTCTTCCAACAAGAAGAGGCCGGCTATAATTACCGCTTTTTCCCCTTATCTGCCAGAAAAAAATCTCCTGCAGGAATTAGCACCTTTTTGGTTGGCTTATAGCCTCCCAACGGTTGCCGGGCTTCATTGGGCCAGTCCCTCCGCCGCTCCGGATAAGAGCACTTATTAATTTGCTGTGTCTTACAGTGTATCAATGCTGGTTTTCTATGTCAACAGTTAAGTTATTGTTAATTAAAAGATTTTTGCCAGTGCCGGACGGTTTCCAGTCAAAAGCTACTAGAGACCATGTTTAGAGACCATGTTTATCTAATTGGGCAGGTCGTATGCGCTCTAAATTAACGGGATAGCAAACTCTCTTAAGATATATTCTAGAAGAAGACAAAACTATACTAAGGTCAGCGAATCCATCATATCCTGAATATTGTTAATGGGCATGATGGTGCTGTGGTTATCCCGGTGTTTATGCGGGTGTTTTTAGATTTCCGAAAGTGAAAATGATCAAATGTTAAAATTTATAGTGCTTTTTCTTCAGCATAAACAGGCTCTATCTCATTTGTTTTCGGCATTGTTGGACGGATATGAAAGTGGTTATGCTGGATTTTTATAGAATGTGCGACGCCGCAAATCGGGCAATTTTTACTTGCACCTTCTTTAAACCGGATTTCACCAATATGCCTGCCGCAGCAGGTCACTTCGATGCTGATGATTTTACCGCTGCTATTGAAATTAACCCGGTAGTCATTGACTTTACCCTTGTTCAGGCAGCCCATGACTGCATCACCTCTTTTATTTTATTATTTACCCAAATATAGCATCAGATTAAGATCTAGGCAACCCCTGTTTAAACCCTTTTCAAGGCAAAAAAAGAGACCTTATAAAGGTCTCTTTTAACAGGAAGAATTCTCGTCATCTTCGGAAACACAGGATGTGGGGCAGGACATTTCTTCCTCCGAACAGATATTATCTTCATCTTCCAGGGGGGGAGTCAGATTTTCAGGACTTATTTTTCCCTTCTTGCGGGAACTTGAACTCATGTCAATTCCTCCTTTGGTTCTATTTGTAAGATATTATTGCCTTAAAACCTTTGGGATATGCAGTTCATGGAAATCTATTCGTTATTTTTTATGACTGCGTTTTCTTTAAAGAAAAATGAGATCGCATATATGCCTGCAAGACCGACTATAGTGTAAATCACCCTGCTTAAAGCTGATGACGACCGCAGGACTTCACCGCCGAACAGCGCTGTTACCAGGTCCCATTGAAAAAGGCCGACGAGCAACCAGTTCAGTGCCCCAATTATTACGAGCGCGAGAGCTAATCTTGATAGCCATTCCATGTTTAACACCTCCCGGATTTTAATATAACCTTATTATGTTAAAATAATTACTTTGTTATACAAAAAGTTAAAATGTTTTAAGAAATCATAATTTATGTGACATGGCAAATGAACACCTTTATTTTATCAAGACTGTATAAAATCTATAAAACCTAACCAGATTAAACAAAAGGCAGGCGGATGGAAGTTATTAGAAGGATGTGTATCAATTAAGTCGAAGGTAATATGTGGCTCAATTAAAAGTGACACGTAAAAGTGACATGAAATTGGTGGAGGATATGAAAAAATACCCGTTGACAATATTTTTTCCCTGCTATAATGAAGAGCAAAATGTTGAGAGAGTAACATATGATGCGCTAGCAGCTGCCTGCCAGGTATCTGATGATTATGAAATTATCATTGTAAACGACGGCAGCAGGGATCGCACTGCTGAGATCGCCGATAACCTGGCGGAAAAATACCCGCAGGTACGAGTAATACACCACGAAATCAATAAGGGTTATGGCGCCGCGCTGCAATCAGGGTTTAAGAATGCCAGAAAGGAACTTGTCTTTTATACTGACGGTGACGGGCAGTTTAAAATTGAAGAAATAAAAAATCTCCTGCCTCATATAGAAAAGTATGATATTGTCTCCGGTTACCGGATCAGGAGGCAGGATCCCTTGCATCGCAGGATTAATGCCTTTATGTGGGGCACTATGGTCAACATGCTTTTTAAACTTAAAGTTTCAGATGTGGATTCTGCCTTTAAGCTGTACAAAAGGGAGATATTTGACAATATCACTCTTACCGCCCAGGGCGCGCTGATCGATACTGAGATCCTGGCTAAGGCCAGGGCAAAGGGATATACTATAACCGAGGTAGGCGTCAACCATTATCCCAGGACAGCCGGGAGCCAGACCGGCGCTAGATTATCGGTGATTTTAAAGGCCTTTATTGAATTGTATAAATTAAAAAACAGCTTTAACAAAGTTTAAAATAATCTGGACTTAAATTAGGGCTTATGGCAGAGCAGGAGCAAGGAGTCCATATGGAAAGTGTTTTTCAGTTATTTAAATTCGCAGCGGTTGGATGTGTAAATACTCTTATAGACTGGTCGGTATATTTCATTGTTCTGAAGATGTTTCCGGCTGAGAGTGTGTTATTTTATACCGTTGCCAAAGGGTTCAGTTATTTTTGCGGCATAATCAACAGCTTTTTTTTAAACAGGTTTTGGACCTTCAGAACCAGCCTGCATGAACACGAGGGGGGCAGGTTCGTTAAGTTTTTGCTGGTAAACCTGGTCGGCCTGGGCATGAACAGTGTTTCCATCTACATATTCCTTAGCTTAGAATTCAAGCAGACTATGGCCTTGTTTTTAGCCACCGCCATAACATTTTCATTTAATTTCGTTCTTAATAAGCTATGGGTTTTTCGCAAAGGAAAAATGGTTGCCAAAACATCTGGGGGATAGATGATTATTTCAGAGGATATTAAACGTGTCAGTTACCTTTATTTTTTAAATAAATTCCTGATTATTTTTTTGGTTTACATAACGAGAGATGTACTCAACCCATTTCTCCCGGCAGCAGTCGACAACCTGCATCCGAATCCTCTGCTTGACTCGCTGATCCACTGGGACGCGGGGTGGTTCTTAAGAATAGCGGAGCAGGGATATGACTATGACAGCGCTCCTTTTTTCCCCCTGTTCCCTTTCCTGATCAGGGCCCTGACCTTGCTGACCGGTGACTATATTGTTTCAGGTTTCTTAATCTCAAACACCGCTCTATTAGTAGTATGCATTTACCTTTACCGACTGGTGAAAGATGATTACAATGAAGAAATCGCTATGACCACGGTTTTTGCGCTGCTGTTTTTCCCTACGGCGATATTCTTTTCGTCAATTTATTCCGAATCTCTTTTACTGGCTTTTGTACTGGGGTCTTTTTACTATGCCAGGAAGGATAAATTCATTGCCGCCGCGGTGTTAGGCGCGCTGGCGGCCCTCACCAGAAACATTGGCGCCGTTACTTTTTTTGCCCTCCTTTATTATTTTTATGAAGCAAATGGCCGCAGGCTTGATTTAAAAAAATCCGCGACACTGCTGATGATTCCAGCCTCACTATTAATATTTATGGCTGTTTTATGGCAAGCTACCGGGGATCCCCTGGCATTCTCCACTTCTTTGAACCGTGAATACTGGGGCTTTCGACATTTTTCGTATCCGGGGTCGGGGCAGTTTACAAATATTTCCCTGTTTTTTATCGGCGGTAATTTTTACTGTCTTTTTGAATCAGGCATGGCTATGCTTTTTTTATTCCTGGTTATCAGGAGCTTTAAATATGTTAAAGACAAATCATTCTTGATATTTCTGGTGCTGGGCTTTTTAATTCCTTTCTCTTCCGTTGTTGGCGACACGCCTCTGGGCATGCCCAGGTACGTTATTGTTTTATTCCCGGGTTATATTACCCTGGCCCACATACTGCATAAGCACATGCTGGTCCAGGTCTATTCAACCATTTCTATTGCTGTGTTTTCTGTGATAACTGTTCTTTTCGTAACCGGCCGCTGGATCAGCTGATTGAATAGTGGGATGTGAGACGATATCTGGTTCTAACACCTGACGTCTTACCACAGAATACTGAAATGTGCGGCATCAGCCGCACATTGTTTTAATTAAACACAAGTTACAATTCGCGTAAATCATGCTTCTGGCTGCGAAGATTTATTAGCAGCTATAGCGCGCAGGGATTTGGAAATATCTTTAGCGTAATAAATAAATGGCAGTGTCAAAATAGCGGACGTTAATAATACTGCGATCATATCTGAGTCGGAATTGTTCTTGTTAAACATTATTTCACCACCCTGATTAGAGTTTAGTATTATTAGTCTGACTGATTTTAGTTCTGAAAAACCTATGTATATTATGCCTGCGTGTCCACATATTGTCTTTGCTCGTAACCCTCAGCTGTTCCGTCACATAGGATAAAGAATAATGTGATGGAAAGTGGTGAAATATGAATTCATACCTTGAGGCAATAACATCCCTGGGTTACGGGAATTTGCACCCGGGCGGGTTTTCTCACTCGATAAAGGTAATGAGCGGCATCCCGATAGCGAGTAACAGTATCATACTGGATATCGGCTGCGGCACGGGCAGGACCGCTTGTTACCTGTCAAAAACACGCGGGGCTTATGTTTTTGGTCTGGATATATCACAGAAGATGATTGAAAAGGCGCAGGCCAGGAACCTGCGGGCCGGGACGGAGGCGCAGTTTATTGTTGGAAACGCGCTGGATATGCCTTTTCGCGACGAAGTCGCGGACATTGTCTTGATTGAATCCCTGCTTATCTTTTTACCGGCAGAGGAGGTCCTGAAGGAATGCCGGCGGGTACTTAAAGCTGGCGGAATAATCGTAGATATTGAAATGACGGCCGGTAGAACACTGCCTGATCAGGCCCGGCAACAAATAAAAAGAGTCTGTGGACTGCCGGAGTTCCTGTCTTTAGAGGAGTACGCGTCGCTGTACGAAAATGCCGGATTCAAGAAAATAAGAGTTGAGAGGCGCAATTTGCCCGGTCCCCTGGCTGGTTTGAAGGAAATGCTGCATATAGACAGGCACAGGGCTGTGGCAAAAGAAAAAATGAGCCCTGAATTGATTAATATACTGCTGCAGTACAGGTTATTGACCATTGCCAATCGTCAACATCTTGGATTTGGCACATTTATTTACAAAAAAAGTTGAAATAACTCAATAAACTGTTATACTGTTCTGCAGCATCTTCTTTCCTTGACTTTTGCGTAAAAAAACGTTAAAATTCTTAATGCATGCATTTCATTACAATATCGGGGCGTAGCTCAGTTTGGCTAGAGCGCTACCTTGGGGTGGTAGAGGTCGCACGTTCGAGTCGTGTCGCTCCGACCAAAAAACTCAGGTACCCGGTACCTGAGTTATTAATTTATAGGGGATTATTTAAATGGACAGTAAGTTGGAAAGGTTTATTGAAACAGCGAAAGAACTGGGTGCTCACGGAGCCAAGTTTATTGATCCGGCAACGATTAAAACAGCGCCCTGGGTTATTATGAAATGCAGATATGGCTGCGGCAGGTATAACACGCGCCTTTGCTGCCCGCCACATACGCCAACCCACAAAGAAACGCAGGAAGTGATTGATTGCTATCAAACAGCCCTGCTGATCCACTGTAAATCATGGGAAATTGTCACGCCAATTGTAGCCAAACTGGAAAAGGAAATCTTTCTGGCAGGCTATTATAAAGTATTTGGTTTTGGTTGTGGACCATGTAAATCGTGCCGGCCGTGTAACCTGGTAAAATGCGTTAAGCCACAGGAAATAAGACCTGCTATGGAAGCCTGCGGCATTGAAGTATATGAAACTGCAAGAATTAACGGGTTTCCAATAAATGTTGTCCAGGATTTTAAAGATGAACAGAATTGTTATGGTTTGTTGTTAATTGAATAACTAGGTAGAAGGTAACTGTTAATAAACAATTTTTTAATAATTTAAACCACTCAGATCAAGAGTGGTTTAAATTATTAAACGGCAAAGTATAAAATTTGAATGGATATTATTTAGACCTTGAACTGCAGCGACAGCACGTTGAGCCGATCCACTATACGCATCATCTTTTTAGCCAGGGAGTCGATGTCGTGCAAGTTTTCATTCTGCAGTCTGGTGTCGCTGCCGGCCCCTGAGCTCTTATTAACCGACTTCAGCAACTCATTGATCATGCCGTGCTGACTGGCCATAATCTCTTCAATATTGGATGACTGCACGCGGGTAGCTGATACTGCTTCCTCTACAATTTCCTTGCCGGTGCTAAGTGACTTAATTATATTATCAAAATTTCCTCTAACATCGCTGACAGCGGCCTGACCATCAGCCAACCTTTCTATATTTACATCCAGGGTAGTTTCGATATCCTGCCAGGACGCTATTAATTCCTCAATCTCATCATATATCTGTTTAATCCGCCGGGTGGATTCTTCGGAAATATTATGCATGCCTTCTGCCGTTTGGGCGAGTTCCTGGCTGCCGGCCCGGGCTGCCAGCAGCGCCACTTTGACCGTAAAATCAGTGTTTTTTTGCGAAAGGCTCTTGAAGTAGTCGATAGACTGGTTGAAATGCGCGCATTTTTCCACAAGCTGTTTCACTGATAATTTTGTGTTTTCCAGAGACCGGCTCGACTTTTCTATATCGTCAGTAACACGGGAGACAGCGGCTGAACCTTCTTCACCGGTGTGGAGATTTTTATCGACCTCCAGCAGGGCCTGGTTCATATACCTGGACACTTGATGGGACTGTTTTGAAAGCTGTTCCGACAGGCTTAAAGACTGTTTAAGTATATCCACTTGTTCTTCCGAACTGAGTTTCAATAAGTCAAAAGTCTGGGACAACTTGCTGTTTGTATGGTCAGAGGTCTTCAGCTGCCCCAAGATCTGTTCGGCCGATTTATTAATATCAGCCACGCTGGACTGTACCGACTGAATAAGGTTGGACAGGTGAACCGTCATAGTGTTGAAGGAGATGGCCAGTTCCCCCAGTTCATCTTTTTTATGGACAGGCACTTTATAGGAAAAGTCGCCTGTCGCCAGCCTCTCTGTAGCCGCCGAGAGGTCCTCTAAAGGTTTTTTAAGTATCTTTTTACTGATCAGCACTGAAAGCAAAACGCCGGCCAGGATGGCAATTATAGCTACGAGTGTGTTAAATATAATGGTGTCCTTGATATATTCATTGACACCGGTCAGATCGGCTCCCATCGTGAAATACCCGATGGTGGCGCCGCTCTCGTTTTTAATAGGGGAGAAAAAGTCCATCACCGGGCGGCCCTGGCTGTCGTTGTTGACGCCTGATACGGCGGCTTTAGCGGCCAGGGCGCTTATAGCAGTTTCACCGCTAACTTTTGTGCCAACCTGTTTGCTGTCTGTGTGGGCGAGCACATTGCCCGTGCTGTCGGTTACCGCAGCATAGCTGACATCCTGGTTGGCGCCAACTCTTTTGACCAGGCCGGCCAGCGCTTCATGGCTGTTGGCATTGATGTAGCCGCCGGCGTAGGGGCTGATGGTGTGGATTATGCTCCAGTTTTTATCCGCAAACTCTTTTTTAATCAGTGCATGGTCTTTGAAAAACATCGTTAAGCCCACTAATGCTAATAAAAATGATATTAGAAGGCAAAGGGCTATGGCGATTTTTGTTGTTATTGTGAGATTAAAACCGATTCTGTCAAAAATTCTCCCGATCATTTTACAGGCCTCCTGATATTTTTATATTATTAAAAAATTGTATCTGACATCTGAATTAGTGCAGGCCCCAGCAGGACTATAAATATTGCCGGGAATATAAAAAACACCAGTGGAAAGATAATTTTTATCGGTGTTTTCATGGCCATTTCTTCTGAGCGCTGACGGTGTTTCTGGCGCATCTGTTCCGACTGCAGGCGCAGGACGTTGCCGATGCTGATCCCCAGTTGGTCGGCCAGGATTATTGAGCCGGTAAACGTGGAAAGGTCGTCCACGTCAGCTCTTTTGGACAAGTCCCGCAGCGCGTCAACCCTAGACTTGCCCATTTTGATTTCCTGCAGCATGGTTCTGAATTCATCCGACAGGACGCCCTTTGATTTTTCAGTCACTTTGATCAAGGCGCTGTCAAATCCAAGCCCCGCCTCGACACTGACCGTAAGCAGGTCGAGGACGTCCGGCAGGCCCTTTTCAATTTCCCGCTTGCGCTCACTGCCTTTTGAGTTCAAATAGAGGTCAGGGAAGTACCAGCCCAGAGCCAGTCCTGCACAGGCGATCAAAGCAGTCTGGGTGATGCTTTTGGCCATAGCCCCGCCCAGCAGCCAGAAGAGGAAGGTGAAGCCCGCTGCTGCCGCGTATTTCAAAACAAATAATTCCCTTGGAGCAATTTTATCGCTGATGCCGGCCCGTTCTATTTTGGCGCCTAGGTCCGCTTCTTTTTCAGCCGGCATTGATCTGGTCAGCAGGCCGGTATATTTTTTTATCACCGGTTTTACCGCTCTGATGTAAAGGGGGACTTTCAACTCCTGCTCGCGTATAGACGGGATGCGGGAGCCGACTACCCTGGTGACTCTTTGTTCAACTTCCGCCTGTCCCCTGGTAATGGTTTTATGGACAGCTAGTGTTATAAGGAAAGCTGCTAAAAAAACTGCGCCTATCACTATTTCCAGCATTAAAAACCCTCCTATACAGGAATATTGACAATTTTTTTAATTATAAATAGTCCGATAATCTGTGACATTAAGGCCATAGAAACCAGGATCAGACCTAACTTATTGGAAAAGAGCATTCCAATGTATTCAGGATTCATTGAGAATATCGCCAGAGTCAGCAGGAAGGGAAGAAGGCCTACAATGATGCCGGACATCCTGCCCTGGGCGGTAAGAGTCTTAATTTCTCCTTTAATCCTTACTCTTTCCCTGATGGTATTGGCGATGTTGTCCAGCACTTCCGCCAAATTGCCGCCGACCTGGCGCTGGATCAGTACTGCGGTGACCACCAGCTCAAAGTCGTCGCTGTTTATCCTGGCAGACATGTTGGTGAGCGCCTCTTCCGTGGGAGAGCCCCAGTTCATCTCCTGCAGGGCCACGCCGAATTCTTTGGCGATGGGGTCGGCCATCTCCTTACGGACCATGTCCATAGCCTGCAGGAAACTAAAGCCGGAACGCAGGGAGTTGGCTATGATCACCAGGGCGTCACCAATCTGCGAGTTGAATTTATTGACGCGGCGGGTGATGGCAGTGCGCAGCACGAGGCGGGGCAGATACCAGCCCAGTATTGCCGCAACTATGCCGATAATAAGGTTGCCGCTGATAATCAGAAAGAACAGGCCGCCGCCAATGACCAGAATCAGGCTGAAACCCAGAAACTCCTCGCCCTTCAGGGGTATGTCTGCTTTTGCCAGCTCCCCGTCTGCCACAGCGGTTATTTTTTTCGCAGTAAACAGTCTGCCGGAGAATTCCAGCACTTTTTTGCCCGCGGCCTCGTTGCGTGTTTTGTCTTTAGCACTGCTGACGGCATCACGTATCCGCCCGCTGAATATATTTTTCATCCTGGAAGATATACCTTCGCTGGCCCCGCTTCTGAGTTGCCTGAAGCCGAGCACGGTGAGAACTATGAACAGAAACACCAGGCATGAGATAGTATACAGGTCCATATGAAAACCACCCTTCTGCAAGGTTAAAATAAGGAAGGATCGAATGTTTCAAAAGGCAGGTTGATGCCGTAGGCCTCCAGGTTGCTCAGAAACTTGGGTCTGATGCCGGTGGCGGCGAATTTCCCCTTAATTTTGCCTTCTTCATCAATCCCTTCTTGTTTGAACACAAAGACATCCTGCAGAGTTATGATTTCTCCTTCCATACCCTGTACTTCGGTAATATGGGTAATCTTCCTGGAGCCGTCTTTCATGCGGCTCTGATGAATAATCAAGTTAATGGCCGAAGCTATTTGTTCCCTGATGGCTTTTACCGGCAGTTCCATACCAGCCATCAGCACCATAGTTTCAAGCCTGGCCAGCATGTCCCTGGGCGAGTTAGAGTGACCTGTGGTTAGTGAGCCGTCATGGCCGGTGTTCATCGCCTGGAGCATGTCGAGGGCCTCGCCGCTGCGGACCTCGCCTACTACGATCCGATCCGGTCTCATCCTCAGTGAGTTCCGCACCAGATCCCTGATCGTAACTGCTCCTTTACCCTCAATATTGGGGGGCCTGCTCTCAAGAGTGATAACATGCCTCTGTCTCAACTGGATCTCGGCAGCGTCCTCGATGGTCACTATCCTCTCGTTATCAGGTATAAACCCGGAGAGGATATTCAATGTGGTTGTTTTACCGCTGCCGGTGCCGCCTGAAACAATTATGTTCAGCCTGCCCTTGACACATGCCTCGAGAAAGTGACCCACCTGGGGAGTCAGGGTGCCGAACTCAATCAGGTTATCGATGGTCAATGGATCTTTAAAAAACTTACGGATGGTGATAGCTGGCCCTTTTAAAGAGAGGGGAGGGATGATCGCGTTAACCCTGGAACCGTCAGGCAGCCGGGCGTCCACCATTGGGCTGCTTTCATCAATTCTCCGCCCCAGGGGGGCGACAATTTTTTCGATGATGTGCATGACGTGGTTGTTGTTGCGGAAAAAGATGCCGGTCAGCTCTATTTTACCTTTTCTTTCTATATAAATATCATCCGGGCCGTTAACCATAATCTCAGTTATATCCGGGTCGTCTAATAATGAAGTTATGGGACCAAAAGCAATAGCGTCGTCAGAAATTTCTTTGGCGATACGCAGTTGGTCCAGTCGGGGGATGTTGTCATTTTCTTTTTTGATAATATCCAGGACCATTTCCTCGATTTTGGCTGCTATTGATTCAGAGCCGGGATTTTTTTCACTATCCTTGCCATTTTCTTTCAGCTCTTCAATCACTTTTTTATGTATTTTAGACTTGATTTCGTCGTATGGGTCTCTTTTAAGCTGGACCAGATCTTTTCCACTCTTTAAGCTATTTTCCGCGTTGGTGAGTTTTTGTTTTTCCAGCCTCGCCAATAGTGTCATAGCATTCACCTCTCATAAATTTTAGCGACAGGCGGTTTTATAAGCTGAACAGCTTAGCGACAAATGATTTCTTAACAGGGGCTTCAGCTGGACCGTCTTTATCCGCTATACTGAATTCCCTGGAAAAACTCCTGATACTCTGGGCGATCCTGGTATTATGGTGGGTGAGTACAAAAGGATGTCCCTTGTTGACTGAAGATAATACAGTTTTTTCGTCATAAGGCAGTATGACCGCCGGCGCCTGGTTGAGCCTTTTTTCCAGCTCATTTATTTTTATACCATAGTCGAGTGTGGCCCGGTTTAAAACCAGCTTAACTTTGTCTGAGAGCGCCAGGGTCTCGAGTATTTCCAGATCAGTTGCCACATGTTTTATAGCGGCCAGATCCCTGGTGAATGTCAGGAGAATATCATCCGCAATTTCCATCGCACTCAGTGTCATGTCGTTAAAGAACGGGGTAGTGTCAACAACAATAAAGTCGTAGTGGTTTTTCAGCATAGTCAATATTTCCACTATATGTGCGGATGTAATCACGTCTGCCTCTTCCGGCCGCAGGGGGGCGGGAAGTATTTTCAGGCCGGACATATGAGGCGCCATGAAGCTGTTGATCAGGGAATATTCGATTCCATCCTCTTCTTTTACCAGGTCGGCAATAGTCCCTTTGGGCAAAAGATTGAGCATTACCGACACGTCGCCGCCCTGCAGGTTGAGGTCAACCAGGGCCACTTTTTTTCTTCTTTCTTGAGCCAGGCATACCGCCAGGTTGCAGGACAGGGTGGTCTTGCCGACACCTCCCTTGCTGGAGAATATAACAATGATCCGATTGGCGGGAAGTTCCGGTTCTGCTGGTTCCGCTTTGGTTTCGGTGCTGGAAACCGCAGTTAAGCGGGAAGCTCTCGTCTTACAGGAGTAGCTGACCCGGCGGATTGTTTCGGAAAGTTCGTTGCTGCTCAGGGGTTTCACCAGGTAATCTCTAGCGCCCGCCGCCATAGCCTTCTTAAGGTATTCAGGCTCTCCCTGGATCGATATTATGATTATGGCAGTATCGGGAACGCTGTTGAAGATCGCCTCGGTGGCCATGATCCCGTCCATGCCGGGCATATTGATGTCCATCAGCACTACGTCAGGCTTTAATTCCTGCACCTGCCGCAGGGCTTCCTCGCCGTCACCTGCTTCACCTACCACAATAATGTCTTCCTCAAAGTAGAGCAGACGCTTGATGTCCTCGCGGGTATTGGCTATGTCGTCGACGACTAAAACACTTGTCTTTTCTTTTTCCACACTTATTACCTCCTTAATGTATCAGGTTGTTCATTCTTGTCATGGGCAGGTTCAGGATGTCGTTATCAGCAGCTGAACGCAAGGCCAGCCTGATCGTGGTCATTTCAGAACACAGCACCAGCGGCTGCATCTGGTCGGGATTTACTGAAAGGGTGAGGGTGCGGGCTTGAGTTTTATTTTCTCCTGGCCCCGAGGTGTCGGTGGTCTGGTCTACTGATAAAACAGGTATATTCTGCAGGATCAGGGTTGTTAAAATCCCCTGGTTGTCAAAGGTGCCCATAATGTCTACCCGGTCGCCGGGCAGGATCTGGCCGGCCACGCCGGAAATCTCGTTAACGGCGATGGTAACAGCCCTCTTGCCGGGTTCGATCATATAGGAAAGGCCTTCGGAGGAACCTTTCGCGCCCGCCAGTCTGCTGCGCAACACCTGTTCTCCCGGCAGGATCTCAGACTTGACGGTTTTTCCGATCACTTCTTGGGGGTCAACAGCCGCGTCTGTATTGATGTATTTTGCAGGGAGTTCTTTAATCTCAACCATCTGGTCGGTGATCATGGTTTTAGCCGGTATGCGCTGTTTGGCCGCCACGATCTTGACAAAATCGCCTTCTTCCCGATACGTTTTTTGCATATTATCCAGGAAAAAATAGATGCCACCTGCCGCCGCCAACCCCACTACCAGGGCCAGGATCAGGATCAACTTATTTTTCATGTTCTGCCTCCCTCTATAAACTAGCGTTTACTCTTGATAGCTTGGCTTTTCTTTAAGCTTATTTCGGCCGTTGGGTATCCACTTGCTCTCCGGTGGCAAACCTCCCATGTCTCACAGGGTCTGCGCCCTAAATTCCTTCGTTGTGCCTATCCATGAGGTGGATGTTAGTCGTGCTCCT
>JAQVXL010000045.1 GCA_028709235.1 Desulfotomaculaceae bacterium | reverse complement strand
CGGCAGTTAAGCTCTTCAGCGCCGATGGTACTTGGGACGTTGGTCCCTGGAAGAGTAGGACACCGCTAGAATAATTTTAAAAACCCTCCGGTTGTAAACAGCCGCAGGGTTTTTGTTTTTATGTTTAAAAGGATAATGAAAACAAAAATAACCAGGAAGTAAAAAGAACATCATCCTGCTACCTTCGGTGAGTTTGACACAGCATTTCGGGATAAAAAATAATAATTTAAGAGAATACTAACACAACTAACGCCTTGACTTAAGATGACAATTTGTATACGATTATAATATCGATGTTCCTCGATAGCTCAACGGTAGAGCAACCGGCTGTTAACCGGTAGGTTGTAGGTTCGAATCCTACTCGGGGAGCCATTTATTTTTATTTTGCGAAACCGCGCTGTGGCGCGGTTTTTGTTTTTATTGTTTTTCAAAGCCCTGCAGCGGGAAGAATAAAGAAAAGTATTGATAATTATATATGGTTTCCATTATAATATAGTTAAAATCAGTTAAAGTCAAAGGATTTGATAGGTTTGAATAACATTTCAGATTTGATTGAACGTTATTTAAAGCAGCTACTGGCTGAAAGCAAAAGGGAATTTGTTGAAGTGCAGCGCAGTGATCTGGCCCTGCGTTTTAGTTGTGTTCCTTCCCAAATTAATTATGTGCTGACAACACGATTTTCCGCCGGTCATGGTTATTTCGTGGAAAGCAGGAGGGGCAGCGGCGGGTACATTCGGATCATAAAGATTCCCCTTGACCGGAAGTCTGATATGGTTCTCGAGCTATGCGACGTAATCGGTGAGGCAATTTCCCAGGCTGATGCTGATGGGGTGATTAAACGACTGCTGGAAGAAAAACTTATATCTTTGCGTGAAGCCAGGGTTATGCACGCCGCGGTAGACGGAAACATTTTAAAATTGAGTATGCCTGTGCGGGATAAGCTGAGAGCGCTCCTGCTGAAGGCTATGATAAAATCCATTTTGCGCGGCGGGTAACTGCCGGTTGGGGCAAGCATTTATTTTGAAAGGAGATTAGTTTTATGATCTGTGAAAAGTGTAGCCAACGGCCAGCGACGGTACACGTTGCTGAAATTATAAATGGACAGAAACAGGAAACGCACCTTTGTGAAATCTGCGCCAAAGAAATTAAAATTCATGGGTTTGGGTTTTTTCCTCAGATGAATTTAAACAAATTTATGGCGGGTCTTTTGAATTGCGAGTTTAACGACAGCAGCAGCTATAATCAAACCGGTACCGCAGGCAAAATTTGCGAAAAATGCGGAGTTTCAGAAGAGCAGTTCGCCAACAAAGGACTTTTGGGGTGTGGTGAATGCTATCCTTATTTTGAGGAAAAGATGATCCCGCTTTTGCGCAGAATCCAAGGCAACACGCGGCATGTGGGCAAATTCCCTGAACGTATGGGCGGCCGGGCTAGATTGGTTAAAGAAATTGAGATTGCCAAGAGACAGCTTAAGGAAGCCGTGGGTCGTGAAGAATTTGAACTGGCGGCGCAGCTGCGCGATAATATCCGGCAGTTGGAAAAAACTCTTGAAGAGGAGGGCGAGGGGTAGATGCCTATTAATGGTAAAGTAAGCAGCGCGAACAGCCGCTGGATGAATTCTGACGGGCCGGATGCGGGTATTGTGATCAGCAGTCGGATCAGGGTTGCCAGAAACCTGGCCGGCGTTCCTTTTCCCCACCTGTTAGAGCCGGAAAAATCAATGGAAGTTATTAATGAAATAAAAAAAGCCTTAGAAAACAAGGAAGCTTCAGACCTCATCGGCAATCTGGAATTAACCCTGCTGAATGATTTGTCACCGCTTGAACGCCAGATATTGGTAGATAAACACCTGATTAGCCCCGATCTTTTAAACAACTTTCAAGCTAAAGCGGCGGCGATCCGGGATGATGAAGCTGCCACCGTAATGATCAACGAAGAGGATCATCTGCGCATCCAGTGCCTTCTTTCCGGCCTGCGCCTAAAAGAAGCCTGGATGATTGTGAACAATATTGACGATGGGCTGGAAAAGACTCTTGACTACGCTTTTTCAGAAAAGCTTGGTTACCTGACCTCATGCCCGACCAATACTGGTACTGGCCTGCGTGCTTCAGTCATGCTTCATCTCACTGGGTTAAAAATAATAAACCAGTTAGGCGGAGTCTTTAACGCCATAAGCAAGCTGGGCTTGACGGTGCGGGGCCTTTACGGCGAAGGGACAGAAGCGCTGGGTGATCTGTTTCAAATATCAAACCAGATCACCTTGGGGCAGTCAGAAGAGGAAATAATAAATAACCTTATTTCTATCACCAGGCAGATTTTAGCCCAGGAACAAGAGGCCCGTCAGGTATTATACAGGGAGAGGCGCGAGATCGTTGAAGATCGCGTTCACCGGGCTTATGGCATATTAAGGTGCGCCAGGATTCTGACTATGGAAGAGACAATGCGGATGTTATCAGACCTGAGGCTGGGGATCGGATTAAAAATAATTTCCACGGTACAGGACAAACTCATTAATGAGCTAATGGTAAAGATTAGACCTGCTTTTTTAATAAAAACGGCCGGGCAGGATATGTCAAAAAGAAAGTTGGATACCGCCAGGGCCGACCTGATCAGAAAAGAGCTGGAGAACGGGATTAACCCCGCCCTATAGAGAAATAACCAGATACTCACCACTTACGACCAATATTGGAGGTGTATGAATATATGTTTGGCAGATTTAGATTTACCGAACGGGCACAAAAAGTTTTATTATTTGCCCGGGAAGAAGCAAAAAGCGCTAATTACCCTAATATCGGGACGGAACATTTGCTTTTAGGACTGATCCGGGAAGGAGAAAGCATTGCGGCTAAAGTCCTTCATACATTGGGGTTAGATGCTGATAAGGTGAAAGATGCCGTATCACAAATGGTTGAAATGAGTAACGAACCGTCCCCGCCTGAACCTTCTCTTACGGCCAGGGCTAAAAAAGTTCTGGAACTATCTTTGGATGAAGCACGCCGGATGGGACATAGCTATGTTGGTCCTGAACACCTGCTCCTGGGTTTAATCAGAGAAGGCGAAGGTGTCGCAGCGAGTATACTAAACGCCACAGGGGCCGATTACCGCAAGCTGCGGACTATGGTCGCTCACCTGCAGGGGGGGCAGACTCCGCCTGAAAGCCAGGGGCAGGGCCAGGCCAAAGCCAGCCTCACCCAAACCCTTGACCAGTTTGGGCGGGATCTTACTTTGATGGCCAAAGAAGACAAGCTGGACCCTGTGGTAGGCCGGGAAAAAGAAATTGAAAGAGTGATCCAGGTACTATCCAGGCGCACCAAGAACAACCCCGTCCTTATCGGCGAGCCTGGTGTCGGGAAGACAGCTGTAGCCGAGGGATTAGCTCAGCGCATTACAGCCGGCAATGTCCCTGAAATGCTTATTGATAAAAAGGTGGTTACACTTGATATGGGTTCCTTGGTAGCCGGTACCAAGTACCGGGGGGAATTTGAGGAGCGTTTAAAGAAGATTATTGAAGAAATCCGCCAGGCCGGGAATATTATTATGTTTATAGACGAGCTTCATACACTGGTGGGAGCAGGCGCCGCGGAAGGGGCCATAGATGCCGCTAACATCCTGAAACCAGCCCTGGCCAGGGGTGAGCTTCAGTGTATCGGCGCCACTACCCTGGATGAGTACCGCAAACATATTGAAAAAGACGCCGCGCTGGAGCGGCGCTTCCAGCCCATTACCGTGTCTGAGCCGACGGAAGAAGAGACTATCCAGATTTTAGGGGGGCTCAGGGACAGGTACGAAGCGCACCACCGGGTCAGGATTACCGATGCTGCCCTTGATGCGGCTGCAAGGTTGTCCAGTCGATATATTACCGACCGGTTCCTGCCGGACAAAGCTATTGATTTGATGGATGAGGCCGGCTCCCGGGTGAGATTGCAGGCATTTGTGGCGCCGCCCGAATTAAAAGAATTGGAAAAGAAACTAGAAGTCTTGCAAAAAGAAAAAGAAGCTGCGGTAAACGGCCAGGAATTTGAAAAGGCCGCTGAATTGAGGGATCAGGAACAAAAATTACGGTCAGAGCTGGATGAGAGCAGGGAATCCTGGAAACAAAGGACAAGCGGCGCGGAACTGGTGGTTGACGAGGATGTAATAGCCCATATTGTTTCGAGCTGGACCGGGGTTCCGGTGAAGAAGCTGACAGAGGGAGAATCTGAAAGGCTATTGAAAATGGAAGAAGTCTTGCACCAGCGTGTTATCGGGCAGGATGAAGCAATACAGGCCATAGCGAGAGCTGTACGCAGAGCCCGGACGGGCTTAAAGGATCCGAAGCGTCCTGTTGGTTCCTTCATCTTTCTGGGACCGACCGGCGTGGGTAAGACCGAGTTGGCCAGGGCTCTGGCAGAGGTTCTTTTTGGCAGCGAGGAAGCTATGGTCAGGATCGACATGTCTGAGTATATGGAAAAATTCGCAGTCTCCCGGCTGGTAGGCGCTCCTCCCGGCTATGTCGGGTATGACGAGGGGGGGCAGTTGACCGAGGCTGTGCGGCGCAAACCATACACGGTGGTGCTGTTGGACGAAATTGAAAAAGCCCACCCGGATGTCTTCAATATTCTGCTGCAGGTGATGGAGGACGGCAGACTGACAGACGCCAGCGGGCGTACAGTGGATTATAGAAATACCGTGTTGATTATGACCTCAAACGTGGGTTTGCACACGATCAAAGGGGAAGCGGTTTTGGGCTTTAGGACGGGCGATCAGGAAAATTCCAAATACGAAGATATGAAGAAGAGGATAACTGATGAACTGCGCCGGACCTTCCGGCCCGAATTTCTCAACCGGCTCGATGAAACTATAGTTTTCCACTCTCTTACGGAAGAACACATTAAAGATATCGTAGGCCTGATGCTGAAGGTAGTTGTCGCCAGAATGAAGGAAAACGAGGTTGAAGTTGAAGTTACCGAAGCTGTCAAAGCCCTTCTGGTCAGGGAAGGTTTCGATGAGGCATACGGCGCCAGGCCGTTGCGGCGGGCCATATTACGCCTTGTGGAAGACCGGCTGTCTGAGGAATTGCTGAGGGGTACATTCCAACGGGGCGACCGGGTACTGCTTGATGTGGACGAAACTGGCAATGAAACAAAAGTAGTAAAATTGTAACGGCAATAATGACACTGTGAATGAAAACCGTTTAGCTGAAAAAGGCGTCTTGTTTTAACGGGCGCCTTTTTTATTATAAACAAATGTTTGCATGAAAATAAGCTTTACTTGTAGTATTTCTTTCTAAATGTTATAATTTAGGAATAACCAGAACTTGGAGACTTATTATCGATGCGTATAAAGACCAAATACCTGTGCCAGGAATGCGGGCAGCAGTCAGCCCGCTGGTTGGGGCGCTGCCCCGGCTGCGGCACCTGGAACAGCCTGATTGAAGAGTGCGTCAATCCGCGTAAGAAGGCTAATCCCTCACCTATGGGAATTGACTTGCCGCGTCCGATTACAGAAGTGTCCGTACTGGAAGAAGAACGTTTTTCCACAGAGCTTGGTGAAATGGACCGTGTTCTTGGTGGAGGTCTGGTGCCGGGTTCGCTAGTTTTACTAGGTGGTGATCCGGGGATCGGCAAGTCGACTCTGCTGCTGCAAGTATCTCAATTACTCAGCCGCAGGATGCCAGTGCTTTACGTATCCGGGGAAGAATCGATACGCCAGGTCCGGCTAAGAGCCGACCGACTGGGAGAGCTTTCACCTGATTTACTGTTGTTATCTGAAACGGATATAGACATTATGGAGCGCCATCTTAGAGAACTTGCGCCGCCGGTGGCGGTGATTGATTCTATACAAACGATGTATAAAGGTGATTTGGGCTCTGCCCCAGGGAGTGTGGGGCAGGTCCGCGAATGCGCGGCCCAGCTTATGCGACTGGCCAAGACAAAAGGCATCTCCATATTCCTGGTCGGGCATGTCACCAAAGAAGGCGTGATCGCCGGTCCGCGGGTATTGGAGCATATGGTCGATACCGTTCTTTACCTGGAGGGTGAACGGCGTCATTTTTTCCGGATCCTGCGCTGTGTAAAAAACAGGTTTGGTTCAACAAACGAAATAGGCATTTTTGAAATGGGCGGCAGCGGCTTGATTGAAGTAACTAACCCCTCCGCCTTGTTTTTGGTCCAGCACTCCCAGGGAGGGGTGCCCGGTTCGGCTGTTGCCGCAGCGCTGGAAGGGAGCAGGCCGCTTTTAGTGGAAATACAGGCCCTGGTATCACCATCAGGATACGGTACGCCACGGCGGATGACCGCGGGAGTTGATTATAACCGGGTGGCCCTGATCACAGCTGTACTGGAAAAGAGAGTCGGTTTAAACCTGGGCAGCCATGATATTTACGTCAATGCTGTCGGCGGGGTAAAGCTTGATGAACCTGCGGTAGACTTGGCTATCGCGTGTGCTTTAACTTCCAGTTTCCGGGATAAACCTGTTGACAGCGAGATGGCTTTAGCCGGGGAAATTGGACTTACCGGTGAACTGCGACTGGTTACTGGGGTGGAGAAAAGAGTAAAAGAAGCTTTTAAACTCGGCTTCAAACGCTTTTTGTTATCCGGTCAAAGCGTTGCAGGCCATACTGCGGAAATGGGTATATTAACCGCTGATACACTTGCGACAGCGCTGGATCTGGCTATAAAGGTATGAGGTGGTTAATTTGAAGGAAGAAAAAATGGCGGGAAAATTACTTACAGTATTGCGCACTGTAGCACCGGGTACTCTCCTGCGGGATGGTCTTGAAAACATACTCAGAGCAAAAACCGGCGGCTTAATAGTAATCGGCGATTCATCCGAGGTTATGAAAATTATAGAAGGCGGCTTTGTCATCAATGCCGAGTTCACGCCTGCCGGTCTTTACGAACTGGCTAAAATGGACGGGGCGATTATATTAAGCAAGGACGCCAAAAGAATCCTGGCCGCCAACACCCAGTTGGTGCCGGATCAGAGCATTCCGTCAAGCGAGACGGGTATTCGTCACCGCAGTGCGGAAAGGGCGGCGAAGCAGACAGACACGCTGGTTATTTCCATATCACAGCGGCGCGGTGTAATAACAACCTATAAAGGGACCTTAAAATATGTTCTGAAAGATATCGGCGTGCTGCTGTCAAAAGCCAACCAGGCTATCCAGACTCTTGAAAAATACCGCTCTGTACAGGACAAGGTGCTGCTGGGGTTGAGCGCGCTAGAGTTTGCGGATGCTGTGACATTGTTCGATGTGGCCAAGTCCATACAAAGAGTTGAAATGGTTTTAAGAGTGGTCAAGGAGATAGAAATGTATATCAGTGAACTTGGCGTTGAGGGCCGCCTGATTACAATGCAGATGGAAGAACTGGTGGCCAATACGGAAGACGAAGGTCTCCTGGTGGTCCAGGATTATGCGATGAACATAGGGGGGGAGAAAACACCCTCTACTATTCTTAATATTATAAGAAGTTGGCCGTCAGAGGACATCCTTGAGTTATCTCTAATTGCCAGGGCTCTTGGCTATCCTGGCAGCGCCGGCATTCTTGACCAGCATGTTCTGCCCAGGGGCTATCGGATTCTGGAGAAAATACCCAGACTGCCTCTGTCCGTTATTGACAACCTGGTTAAAGAATTTGGCACACTAAGCAAAATCCTTGTAGCAACAATAGAAGAACTTGACGGGGTGGAAGGTATTGGTGAAGTCCGCGCCCGTTCAATTAAAGATGGTCTCAACAGGTACCGCGAAAAGGTCTTACAAGAATGGCCCAGGTAAAATCACTCATTAATTTTTTTTATAATTTATCTTATAATTTATGTTGACACTGTATTATGGCTGTGCTAGAATAATAGTTTGTTTGACACGGAGCTTTTTTTGTGGTATATTTTATATGTGGCAAATTTATTGTTGTAAAACATGAGGGGGTACGGCATGTTTAAAATAGGAGACAAAGTGGTGTACCCGATGCACGGTGCAGGTATAATCGAATCCATTGAAGAGAAGGAAGTGCTGGGAGAAAAGCGCAAGTATTATATTTTGCAGCTGCCGGTTGGTGATATGAAAGTAATGATCCCGATCAGCAATGGGGAAGGTGTGGGTTTAAGAGAGGTGGTCGACCAGGAAGGCGTGGAAAAGGTGCTGCACATCATGCGCCAGCAGTGTACTGAAATGTCGCCGAATTGGAACCGCAGGTACCGCGCCAATTTAGAAAAAATTAAGAGCGGCAACATATACGAAGTGACTGAAGTTGTGCGCAACCTGATGGAAAGAGACCGTGAAAAAGGACTTTCTTCCGGCGAAAGAAAAATGCTGGAGAATGCAAGACAAATCTTAATTAGCGAGCTGGTTCTAGCCACGGAACTGGAGGAGGAAAAGGCCCAGTCGCTTTTAGATGGCGCCTTTGCTTAAAAAGCGTCAGTAATACTGACGCTTTTTAATTTAATAAGCTATTGATGTAGTGTTTATGTAAAGCTTATAATACATTATAAGCTTTAAAATAACTTATGGAGGAGGTGATAAATTAGTGTTAAAAAGGATTGTGTATATGACTCTGATAATTACTTTTACCGCCGGTGGATTTGCCTCGGGGTATTTTTTGGTTAACAGCGACTTAATTGCTTTTTTTGTTAACCTGCCTCAGCAGTTTAAATTTGGTTTTATTGGGCTTACTACACTGTTTTTTCTAGTGGTCGGTATTCTGCTCACGCCGTTGCTCATCCGCTGGGCCATCCTGTTGATGGATTTTGCTGAGCAGTATTTGCAGAGAATACCGTCTCAGGATCTGTTAATGGGCTCAGTAGGTCTGGTTATTGCACTTATAATTGCTAATCTAATAAGACCGGCCATTTCTTCGATTGGTTGGCCGGGAGATATTTTGTCGATTTTATTAACCTTGTTCCTGGCATATCTTGGGCTGAGTGTTTTCGTTAAAAAACGGGAAGAGCTTTTAGCGCTTTTCGCCAGCATACCCAAGTTCGGCAAGGAACGTGCCGCTAAGGCCGAAATCCGCGCCGGGCAGTTAAAAATTCTCGACACCAGCGTTATTATTGACGGGCGTATATCTGAGCTTTGTGAAAGCGGTTTTATCGAAGGAATCCTCCTTGTTCCTTCCTTTGTGCTTGAAGAATTGCGTCATATTGCCGACTCACCGGATCTCCTGAAACGGAACAGGGGCCGGCGAGGTCTGGATATACTGAACAAAATGCGTAAGGATCAGGATGTCAAAATCCAGATATATGACAATAACCGTGGGTTGGAGGAAGCGGCTGAGGTGGACACCAAGCTGGTCAAACTGGCCCAAAAACTGACTGCCAAAATTATTACTAATGACTTTAACCTGAACAAAGTAGCGGAACTGCATGGTGTCAAAGTCCTCAATATCAATGAACTGGCCAACGCGGTGAAGCCGGTGGTGCTGCCGGGTGAGGAGATGGTAGTCCAGGTTGTCAAAGATGGAAAAGAGACAGGTCAGGGCGTGGCCTATCTTGATGACGGCACGATGATCGTGGTGGACGGCGGCAAGCGTTATATCAACCAGACTATCCCTGTGATTGTTACCAGTGTTCTGCAAACAGCCGCCGGGAGAATGATTTTTGCCAAACCAAAATATGAGCGCCGGGCTGATGGACAGGCAGGTTATGCTGAGGTGAACATTATTGGCTAAAATAGCTGCGATAGTACCTGCCGCAGGCAGCGGCACCCGGATGGGAATGAATACAAAGAAGCAGTTTCTTGCTTTGGCCGGTACCCCGCTGGTGGGCTATGCGTTAAAAGCGATGGAGACCAGCCCTGCAGTGCAGGAAATTGTAATTGTGGTTAGCCCCGGCGAGGAAGGCTACTGCCGCAGCGCCGTGGTTGATAAACTTGGGTTAAATAAGATTGCAGCAATTGTGCCGGGAGGAAAAGAGCGCCAGGATTCCGTATATAACGGCCTTCTGGCGCTTTCTCCTGATACTGACATTGTTATCGTCCATGACGGCGTCCGCCCTTGCTTCAGCCTGGATACCCTGGCCGCAGTTATTGCCGCAGCGCAAACCCACGGCGCCGCCACATGCGCGGTTCCGGCCAAGGATACCGTTAAGCTGGCCAATGAAGATAATTTTGTCACAAGAACACTGCCCCGGAATCACACCTGGCTGGTGCAGACACCCCAGGCATTTCGCTATGAATTGATTATGGAAGCTCACCGCCGGGCCCGGGACGATAATTTGCTGGCGACAGATGACACAACCCTGGTGGAGTATCTGGGGGGGCGAGTCAAGATTGTTATGGGTTCTTATAAAAATATAAAGATTACAACACCGGAGGATTTAGATATGGCTATGGCCATAATAAAGGCAGTCGGTGAGGAGGATTTATAGTTGAGAGTCGGCATTGGCTATGATGTCCATAAATTGGTTGAGGGAAGGGCTCTGATCCTGGGCGGGGTAGTTATCCCATATGAAAAAGGGTTGCTGGGCCATTCAGATGCCGATGTGCTGGCGCACGCTATTATGGATGCCCTCCTGGGCGCAGCCGGGGAAGGAGACATCGGGAAACATTTCCCGGACAGCGACTTGAAATATAAGGGGATTAGCAGTTTAGTCTTGCTGGCAAAGGTAAAAGAACTGCTTCATGTAAATGGCTTTGAAATTCTTAACGTAGACTCGGTAATAGTAGCGCAGGAGCCCAAAATAGCTTCCCATATTAAGAAAATGACCTTGCATTTAGCGGAAACACTGGGCATCAGTGCCGGCCGGATAAATGTCAAGGCGACCACTACCGAGGGCTTGGGTTTCACCGGCGCGGGGGATGGCATCGCTGCTTATGCCGTGGCGATGCTCAGATCTGTGCGTTAGTTCTTGAACATCGATTTTTTAACAGACACAAGCTGTTATGGCAGTGTTTTGCCAGGTATGTCTCCGGACCGGTCAGCTCATGGAATAGCAAGAGTAGTTGTCCGTCTTTAAGGGAGATGTTATAATGAGCTCGTTTAAAAAGGCATTAATTAACACTAACCCTTTTATGGGGTAAGGGAGGATTATGTTTTGTCATCAGTCAGGGTAAGATTTGCGCCAAGCCCCACAGGCCCTTTACATATTGGCGGGGCCAGGTCGGCGCTTTTTAATTGGCTGTTTGCCCGCCATTACGGTGGTACGTTTATTGTGCGTGTTGAAGATACCGATTTAGAACGCTCATCCCGCCAGTCTGAGGAAAACATCCTGGACGCATTGCGCTGGCTGGGCCTGGATTGGGATGAGGGTGTCGATGTGGGAGGGCCGTACGGGCCCTACCGGCAGATGGAAAGGCTGGAGTTATACAAAAAATATGCTGATTACCTGCTGAACAGCGGGGCGGCCTACCTCTGCTATTGCAGTGAAGAAGAACTTGCCGCTGATAGGGAAGCCCTCATGGCTAAAGGCGAGCTGCCCCTCTACCTGGGGCGCTGCCGGAACCTTACCGCCGAAGAACGCGCCAAGTTGGAAGCCGCCGGCCGCCGGCCGGTGGTGCGTTTCCGCGTGCCTGAAAACGATGTGGTCCTGGTCAGAGACCTGGTGCGGGGAGACGTTTCCTTTGAGGGTAGCGAGATAGGGGACTACATCATTGTTAAGTCGGACGGTATTCCCACATACAATTTCGCGGTTGTAGTGGATGACCATACTATGAAAATCAGCCATGTAATCAGAGCGGAGGAGCACCTGTCCAATACCCCGCGCCAGATATTATTATATAATGCTCTGGGCTGGGAAACCCCCGTATTTGCCCACGTATCGCTGATTCTGGGCAAGGACCGCAGCAAGATGAGTAAACGCCACGGCGCCACTTCTATTGAGCAGTACCAGAACAGAGGTTACCTGCCGGAGGCTCTGGCAAATTTCCTGGCTCTGCTGGGCTGGTCTCCGGGGAGCGAGGAAGAGATTTTTTCCCCGGACGAGCTTAAACAGCAGTTTACCCTGGAAAGGGTGGCCAAAAGCCCCGCTGTTTTTGATCTTGATAAACTTAACTGGCTGAACGGCCACTATATAAGGGAGACTGACCTGGAGCGGCTTACCGAAATGGCCCTGCCGCACCTGGAGAAAGCGGGTTATATCAGCACCCCCCTGTCAACAGAAAAATACGAGTTGGTCAAAATGATGGTTGCTGCAGTCAGGAAATATCTCAGCTATATGCAGGAAACAGCCGAACACGTAAAGATATTTTTTACTGATGACGTGCAAATCAAGGAAGAGGAAGCGCGGGAGATTATGGCTGGCGACCAGGTCAAGGTCGTTTTACAGGAATTAATTAAGAAAATAAACGTTACAGTTACAGATGAAATCAAAACAGACGAAGCACGGGCACTTTTAAAGGAAGTTGGCAGGGATCTAGGGCTCAAAGGCAAGCAAATCTTTATGCCGGTGCGGGTAGCCCTTACCGGCAGTACGCAGGGACCTGACCTGAACCAGGTTATGGCCATCCTGGGGCGTGCGGGGGTTGTCCGCCGCCTGTCCAAATGGATTTAGAGGAAGACGTTGAATCTCACTCAACGTACACCTGCTGCTAAACTACTCTGCCAGAGGAATGGGGACACACCTCTGTTTGGGGATTGGCTTTGACGCCGAGGTATGTCCCCGATTGGAATGCAGAGGAATGTCACCGGTTCAAGAAAGGGAGGGCTCACAGTACTTATGGAAATCTATAATACTCTGACCAGAAAGAAAGAGACTTTTCAGCCGCGGGAGCCAGGAAATGTTTATATATATGTGTGCGGTCCGACCACTTATAATTACATACATTTGGGCAACGCGCGGCCGCTGGTCTTTTTTGACACGGTGCGCCGCTATTTAAAATGGAAAGGATATAAAGTCCTTTATATCCAAAATTTCACGGATATAGACGATAAGATTATCAACCGGGCTGCTGAAGAGAAACGTGACCCCCTTGAGCTATCCCGCAGCTATATCCAGGAGTACTTCAAAGACGCCGACGCCTTGAATGTCCGCCGCGCGGATATACATCCCCTGGTTACGGATCATATTGACGAGATTATCAGCCTGGTGAAGAAGCTTGTGGATAACGGCTCCGCGTATGTTATTGACGGGGATGTCTATTTTGAAGTGAGAAAGTTTTCCGGTTACGGTAAGCTTTCCGGGCGCACCCTCGATGATATGCAGGCCGGCGCCCGGGTGGAAGTGGATAGCAGAAAACGTGATCCCCTGGACTTTGTCCTCTGGAAAGCGGCAAAACCGGGAGAGCCCCATTGGGACAGTCCGTGGGGTTCCGGTCGCCCTGGCTGGCACATTGAATGTTCGGCCATGTCGCTGAAATATCTAGGCATAAATTTTGATATCCACGGCGGAGGATTCGACCTGATCTTCCCGCACCATGAAAATGAAACTGCTCAGAGCGAGGCTGCTACCGGTGAACCCTTTGTCCGCTACTGGGCGCATAACGGATTTATCACCGTGAACGAGGAAAAAATGTCTAAATCACTGGGCAACTTTTTCCTTGTGAGAGATATTTTGGCCAAGTTCCCGCCGGAGACGGTGCGGTTCTTTCTTCTGTCCACCCACTACCGCAGCCCGCTGGATTTCGACGATGAAAAGCTGGCTGCCGCCGGCCGCGGCCTGGAAAGAATTAAGACCAGCGTTCGCCTCCTGGTCGAAGCTCTGGCAAAAACCCGCCAGGAGAATAAAAAGGATTTAATAGCTGGTTCGGTTATAAAGAAGAATCAAACATTTGAGATGCGCCTGGATGAACTTAAGGACTCATTTGAAGCAGCTATGGATGATGATTTTAACACAGCACTGGCCATCGGCATTAAATTTGACCTGGCCCGAGAGGTCAACACAGCGGTGCAGCGCCTTGGCGAGACGGTGTCGGAAGCTGACAGGACAGTTCTCCAAAAAGCGCTGGATTTGTTTGTAATATTCAATGAAGTGCTTGGTGTTTTTAAGGTCGACAGCGGCGGTGCGATACTTCTTGAAAACGCAGCCGCAGAGGGCTCAGACCTGGCCGAGGAGTTGATCAGCCTGATCATCGAAGTGCGGCAGGAATCCCGGAAAAAAAAGGACTGGGGCACCGCCGACCGCATCCGGGACGGGTTGAAGGAGCTGGGTATTATCCTGGAGGATACACCCCAGGGAGTCCGTTGGAAAAAGCAGGGATAGGATTGTACTTGAATTTCAAAAACAATAATATTGCCCGACCGGGAGACCTGCCCGTGCTGGTGTTGGCTTATGTTGGAGATGCCGTGTATGAGCTGGCGGTACGGGAGCACCTGATCGGCGTCGGGCTGGTTAAGGTCAACAAGCTCCACAGTGAAACGGTAAAATATGTTAATGCCGGCGCCCAGGCCAAAGCACTGCACGCTCTGGAAGGGATGTTTACCGAGGAAGAGGCGGCGATAGTGCGGCGCGGCCGCAACGCCCGGTCGCCTCATACCCCGCGGAACGCCGGGATGATTGAGTACCGACGCAGCACCGCGCTGGAGTGTTTGATCGGTTACCTGTATTTAAAGGGCGCCGCCGCGCGGCTTAGTGAAATAATGACAGCAGCTCTGGAAGCGATAAATGAAGAAAAGAATGACTAGCTTTACAGACACAGGATTAACGAGATTTAAATAAGGTTTAAAGTATTAATAATTTTATATTTAATTAGAAGAGATCAAGACATTATTGCTCAGGATTGAAGCCCTCTGCCCTGTTCGGTGTTATAATAGGATTACAATTACTTTCAATATGCATCTTGTCAATCAGATCATAAATTCGTGATTCAATTTGCTTGAGGTGTTGGTATGGGAGCTAAGAAACTAAAGGTTACTCTTTTAAGATATACGCCAAATCCCCAGGAGACTGTGGCTATGGGGGCCAAGCTTTGCTACTCCGCGGCTGGCATAGAAGATCTGCAGCAGGGTATTAAGGCTAAAAGCCAGGATGCCTTCCTGGGGCGGCTGATGGAATTTGGTCACCTTACCCCGATCGAGCATGCCAGTTTCACCTTTGGCATTGAAGGAGTCTCCCGCAGCCTGCTGGCCCAGATCACCAGGCATCGCATTGCCAGTTTCAGCGTCAAATCCCAGCGCTATGTATCTGAAGCCGGTGCTGCTAAAGAAGATGACGTATTCGGTTATATTATCCCGCCGCGCATCGAAGCATTGGGACCTAAGGCTGTTAAGGAATTCGCCGCCCAGATGGGTCAGATCCAGGAATGGTATGACGGCTGGGTGGAAAAGCTGGGGAACAGCGGTGAGTCCACAAACGAGGATGCCCGGTTTGTCCTGCCCAATGCCGCAGAAACAAAGATGATGGTGACAATGAACGCTCGTGAACTGCTCCATTTTTTCAACTTGCGCTGCTGTAACCGCGCCCAGTGGGAGATCAGGGCACTGGCCCTGGAGATGCTCCGCCTGGTGAGATCGGCAGCGCCGGTAATTTTCAGGGAAGCAGGTCCGGGGTGTCTGAAAGGCCCCTGCCCGGAAGGGCTAATGAGCTGCGGCAAAGTGGACGAGGTCAGGGAGAAATTTAAGACTTTTTAAGGTTTTATAAAACTTAAATATAGTTATTATTTGTTTTAAATCTTGTTAATCCTTAAAATTTTGTAAATCAATATGATAATAATTTTTTTTAAATCGTATTTTCAAAGGAGCGTGCCATCCTGGACGACATTATTGCCGGCCGCAATCCCGTCAAAGAAGCACTGCGATCGGGCCGGCCGATCAACAAGATCATGATTGCGGAGGGTGTTTTAACCGGACCTCTGCAGGAAATATTCAGCACAGCCAGGGATAGAAAAATCCCTATGCAGAAAGTGGATCGCCTGCGCCTGGAAAAGTTCGTGTCCGGCGTTGCCCACCAGGGCGTAGTGGCTTTTATGGCCGCCAAAGAATATGTGGATATTGACGATATCCTGGCCGGTATCGGCGCAGGCGAGGAACCATTTCTGATCATCCTGGATGAAATCAACGATCCGCACAACCTGGGTGCGATCCTTCGTACTGCCGATGCTGCCGGTGCGCACGGAGTGGTGATCCCCCGCCGTCGCTCGGCGCCTCTGACCCCTACCGTGGCCAAGTCATCCGCAGGCGCCATAGAATACGTAAAAGTGGCCAGAGTAGCAAACCTGCCGCAGACCATAGAGCAGCTTAAAAAAAAGGGTCTCTGGATTGTAGGGGCTGAAACTGACGGCCAAGAACTCTATTGGGAGGCCAGGCTCGACGGACCTTTGGGATTGGTCATCGGCGGTGAAGGTAAAGGCCTGGGACGCCTGGTCAAAGAACGCTGTGACAGCCTGGTGCGCCTGCCCATGTGCGGGCGGGTAAATTCTCTTAACGCCTCAGTTGCCGCAGCCCTGCTGGTCTATGAGGTACTTCGGCAGAGAAGAAAGGCTTTTGTTAATGAAGGAGTTTCTCGTAGTTGACGGCTATAACATTATTTATGCCTGGCCGGAGTTTGAAAAGTTCAAGGAGTCCGGCCTGGAACATGCCAGGTTTAAGCTGGTCTCCAAACTGGCCAATTTCTCTCACCTGTCCGGCAAAAAAATATATGTGGTTTTTGATGCCCACCAGGTGAAAAACTCATTTGAAAGAATGGAAATAATTGATTCAGTCGAGGTTGTATATACCCAGCAAGGTGAAACGGCCGATGCTTATATAGAAAGCCTGGTAGGGAGATTGTTAAAAGAAGGAATTGTCTTCGTGGCCACTTCCGACTGCGCCGAACAGGGCATTGTTTTTGGCCGGGGCGCATACCGCCTGACGCCGGGTGAACTGCTGCACGAGGTAAACAGGATCAAGCAGGAGAGCGAGAGTCACTATGTGAAAAGCGTCCCTGCGGATAGCTACCTGGAAAATTTTCTTCTTGATCAGATAAGGTCTAAATTAGAAAGACTGCGTCGACAAAAAAAATAGGCTTTGCCAGGCCGTCACTCATTTTGACCTTGACGAGCTATCACCCCTTCGTTATAATAATTGTGGATGCTTACGGGCAACTATTAATATGCCTTACCTTAGAAAGAAAAGTTACATGGGTTTTACCAGGACTTAGAATCAAAAAAGGGAAAGGTTTTTTGTTTTTCTTGAAGGGAAAATAGAAAGAGCGAGGGGATAATGTGAGTCTTCAAGCCCAAAGGAAAGTTCCTCCTATCGGGTATCGGATGTTAGTTGATGAAGAAATAGTGGAATTTGCCCGTGAGGGCGATGACAATGCCCTGGAGTATCTGATTAATAAATACAGGAACTTTGTTAGGGCTAAAGCCCGCTCCTACTTTTTAATCGGAGCAGACCGGGAAGACATTATCCAGGAAGGCATGATTGGATTATATAAGGCTATTCGCGATTTCCGTATGGACAAGTTATCCTCTTTCCGGGCGTTCGCCGAATTATGTATCACCAGGCAGATTATTACCGCGATCAAGACGGCTACCAGGCAAAAACATATTCCTCTTAATTCCTATATTTCTCTTAGTAAGCCGATTTATGATGAAGATTCAGACCGGACACTGCTCGATGTTATCTCGGGCTCAAAGATTACTGACCCTGAGGAATTGGTTATTTCCAGAGAAGAATTTGATGACATAGAAGAAAAAATGGGTGAAATCCTGAGCTCGTTGGAATGGAAAGTGTTGATGTCTTACCTGGAGGGGAAGTCATACCAGGAGATAGCTGAAGACCTGAAGCGCCACGTCAAGTCCATTGACAACGCTTTGCAGAGGGTAAAGCGCAAACTGGAAAGATACCTGGAAAAAAGGGAAGCCTGACTGGTCAATTGACTGAATATATAAGTTGTGAGTAAGAAGTTCAGTGCGTTTTAAAGGGACCTTTAACCAGAGCAATAATTTAGGTTAAGGGTCTTTTTTAATGCTTGACATGTATAATTTTTTCACGTATAATCTTTATTGTGTCACTGCCGGCGTAGCTCAATTGGCAGAGCAGCTGACTTGTAATCAGCAGGTTGCGGGTTCGAGTCCCATCGCCGGCTCCAATTGAGAAGCGAGAAGTGAGAAGTTAGATTTAAGAAAAATTTGGCACAGCCGATTTTCACGGCAGTTCCAACTTCTAACCTCCCACCCCTAATATGGAGGGGTTCCCGAGTGGCTAAAGGGAGCAGACTGTAAATCTGCCGTCGACGACTTCGCTGGTTCGAATCCAGCCCCCTCCACCAGGCCAATAAAAGGATGCCCGTAATATTTGATAACGGACTCCTTATATGATATAATATATAGTATCGACATCGCGGGGTAGAGCAGCTGGTAGCTCGTCGGGCTCATAACCCGAAGGTCAGGGGTTCAAATCCCCTCCCCGCAACCAAACCAATCGAAGCGCCTGACAACGGGACGCTTTTTTTGTGGTTGTATATAGCTGGAGTAAGAAATAAACTGACAATTTTATTGGGCGGTACAGTGTCGTGACAGAGCCATGAAAGGCTAATTTATTAGCGTCAGCAAAGTCTGTTGACAAGGCAAATTAACCATGCTAAACTATAAATCGAGGCTTTTTTCACCTGTGTAAAAATTAAGCTAATTTGCCGCTATAGCTCAGTAGGTAGAGCGCATCCTTGGTAAGGATGAGGTCACCGGTTCAACCCCGGTTAGCGGCTCCAAATTCAGAAATCAGTAGTCTGAAGTCAGAATCCGACTTCAGACATCCGATAACAGATACGGCGGCGTAGCTCAGCTGGTTAGAGCACACGGTTCATACCCGTGGTGTCCGGGGTTCAAGTCCCTGCGCCGCTACCATAAAGTCGAAAACCGGTGAGTAATCACACCGGTTTTAATTATTTAAGGGTGCATATTTAAACAAGCGACTTTTTACAGAAAACTGACCCAGTAGGAAATTTTTATCTGCAGGGAAGGATTTTGACCAGATAAATAGAATTATTTGATCACTTTCCACCCCCATTGTATCATTTGACGAAATGTGGAAATAATCTTGAGTATAAAAATGGTTGTATAGCAACCATTTTAAGGAGGAAGAATCAAATGGCAAAAAAGAGATTTGAGCGGACCAAACCACACGTTAACGTTGGGACCATCGGTCACGTAGACCACGGCAAGACGACGCTGACGGCAGCGATCACTCTGACCCTG
>JAQVXL010000105.1 GCA_028709235.1 Desulfotomaculaceae bacterium | reverse complement strand
ATTTCGGCAGCCGGACGATCATATCACCTTTGGGGTGATTTAGACTCCTGACTTTGCGCCCCGGCCTTTCAGCCGGTTTGCCCCTTAACGAAGTCAGTATTTTAAATTTTCAGCAAAAATCACTGTTTACAGAATACACCAAGGCCAGGCATTTGGTCAAGAAAAATTTACTGCGATTCCATTTGCCCCCTTACCGGGACAATCCTTCCGCCAGCAAATTTTACGCAGGGGGTGATCAATAAGTCCTGCACTGTGGTGGGGATTCAAGCAGCACATTTTGCCCCGGCGCCATCTACTCCCTTACCCTGGCTGATCCACCGGAGGCAAATCTTACTCAGGAGGCGCCTGCCCCCCTGCCGGAACCGATCCGGGGGCTGATCCTGCCGGCGGCGAATCCTGTCCCGGGGCCATTTGCTCCCCTGCAGGGGCCGCTCCTGCCGGCGGCGATTTTTGCCCCGGCGCCATCTGGTCTCCTCTAATACGGAAAATAACTTTCACCGATTCCTTTGCCACCAGGGCATCCGCGGCCAGGGTATCGTAGTCGTCATAAGCTGCCATTAATGAAGTCTCGCAGGCTTCAATGGCATCTTGCTCCAACCCAATCAGGTGATTGTACTGCGCAAAATGATCTTCCGGACAAAGGAAACTATGGGGCGCCCAGATAATACCAGTTTCTTCGTCAATACTTCCCCCGTGTAATGCCAGGTAACCGCCTTGCTCCTCCGGACCCAGCGAGTTATATATCTGTTCATGCTCGCCATCGGTTAACACGCAGTACACGTAGTGGGTCCAGGCGCCGTCGCTCGACGGGCTGCCGTGCTCGATCAGGTAATCTTCGACCGCCCTGGCCGCGGCTTTTCTCTGCTCATCCAGGCCCCCCTCGCCGTAATACTGATCATACGCCGCCTGGTAATAAGGCAAATAATCACCGGTTATTTCCGTGGAGGTGTCCGGAACCACCGGCTGTTCCGGCTCTACAACTGCCGCGATTCCGGTGTCATTGATGAAACAGGAGGTATTCCACTGCCAGTAAACGGTAACCGTGACCTGGTCTGTACTCCCCGTGGAAAAAAAGGGATCCCCGTCTATATGTTTGAAGATACTGAAAAACCCGTCATCGTCTGTTTCGATATCCCCCGGCCTGAACCATACGTCATCATCATCAACAACACCCGGGGGAGAAAAAACTACAGGCGGGTCATCCGTGGCCCCCTCGTTCATTGCCACGGTAATTTTAAAAATAAAGGGGGCGTAAACATCCACATCAGGGGTTTTGGCCACAGTACCTCTGGCCAGCCCTAACAAATCTGTGCCGGTGGGCGCCTCGAACAAATCCCGGGCGTTCATCTCCACGTCATAGACAATCCCCACATCGGAGCCGCCCCCGGTAAAAGTAAAGCTCTTCACACCGTAATCCATGGGTTCCACAGTTTTGGCGTTAAACAAATCGAAGGTAAACCCTTTATTATAAAACACACCCTCAATATCTTCCTCTCCCCGGGCGCCGAAATTCCATTTGGCCACCAGGGCTACGTCAGAGCCGGTATATTCATCGGTAAACCTGGCCAGGGTCGACAAAAAAGCGGTACTGGCCAGCGCCAGAATGATCAGTATTAATAGAATCTTCCCCTGTTTCATTTGTCACCACCTCATTTGCCGTCCTCCCGGCGCCGCGCCTTCTTCACCTTTACACAAATATTCCCGCCATAAATATAAAGGAGAACCAGCAGGGCTAGAAACGCCATGCCGGCTGGCCTTTTTAAAAACACCATGGCCACACCGGCCCTGGGGATAGTCAATAACACCTTTCCTACAAACTGTTCCGGCCTGACCGTGTCGTCCGCGGTATTGTTATTGTCGCCCTTTAAAACAAACATGCCGTTTTCCTCGCCGACAATACGGTGGGTAAAAATCGTCCGCCCATCCAAATATGAGGCGACATCGCCAATCTTATATTTTTCCGCCGCCTGTTCGCGGATGATCACCACGTCACCGGGGTAGATGGCCGGCTCCATGGAGCCGGAGAGCACAATCAACGGGGCAAAGCCCCACACTTTGGGTACCGGGTTGTGGGTGACGGCTTTGTTAATCCCCAGGTAGAAGTTTATTATAATCAGTAAGGTTAAAAAGCCCAGCGGCACATAAATAAGCAGCGCGATCAGCGTTTTTTTTCGTTTTTCATTCAATGATTTTTACAGCCCCTCTATCAACTTTGCGCCTTGACCTTGATCATTAAGCTGTAGGAGTAACCGGAGTTATCCGCAAAACGGGCATAGTCATTATCCCTTTCTCCCTCCGGCCAATACCAGTCCAGGGTATACTTCACGTCTTCCCCTCCGGCCAGCGTCGCGTCCTGATTTAGCTCTTGCACAGTACACCAGTCGCTATCGTTTCCTGCCACATAAAAGCCTTGCGCTTTGAGCCGGTAGACCATGGGGATCTTATTAGTGGCGGGCAGGGTATCGAATGCTGTAAAAGAGACATTATAACTGGTGGGATGATCATTCCTACTGTTATCCACCGTGAATTGGTAGCTGCCCCGCATGCCCGGGGCAATGCGCTTTTTGGCCCCGAAAATATTCACATTTACCGCGCTCTCCCGGCCATAGCGCACCGTGGTCGCCGTGTCAAAAACGCCAAAATTATCCGGCGGAGACGGAGGGTTAGGACCGTCCGGCGGCTCTTCCGGTTCCTCCGGGGGAACCGGGGGTACGGGAGGTTCTTCCGGCTCTGCCGGGGGAACCGGCGGCGCCGGAGGATTTGGCGGCAAGGGCTCTTCCGCCTTTTCAGGTTCCAGGCCCAATTCCACTTTTTCCAGGCCGATCACTTTGCCGTCATCATCTGTTCTCAGGACAAGGGTGACTATTTCCAGCACCTTGACGTCCACTGCCACTTGAAAAACGAGCGTCCCATCGGAGAGGCGGACTAATTCAACGTCTTTTACCTCTAAGGTCCGTTCAATTTCAATATCACATTTGGCTAGCACATTTCCGTCCTTGTCCAGAACACCGACGATATGCGCGCCCTCCTCCACGTCCAAAAAGATAAAATACCCTTCGGCGTCAGTCCAGGTATAGCGCGGCGCGCTTTGTAGCTTAATCATCCCATGCGCGTAAGGGGTTTTGTCCGTATAAACAACCCTGCCTTTTAAGTCAATGCGCCGCAGGACCGGCACGGGCACCTCTTTGGCGGGAAAGAGAAAATCATGGATCCTCTCCAATATGCCGGGGCCTGGCCTGTTCATGCGCGCATCGGGCAGGGGTGAATCCAGAACAAACACCGCTTCCCCCGGGCCCACCGTATCGCGGATCATGCCATAAGTAGGTACGGCAATGTAGACAATGATCACTGTGATGATCAGATAAAGCACAAAGTGTTTGCGTTTGTTCCACTTATTTTCTTTTAGCAGGTCTTGATCCAGAAAATCACCCCGGTCCGCGTCCTGGCCCGCTTTCGGCTTCACGCTGCTTTATTTCTATTGTATTTCAGGCGTTTCCTGCTCCGCATATACAACAGATTTGGTGGTATCATACGGCTATACCCATTTAACTAAAATCGAGACGTTTTCATCAATATCCAAGTCGGGCCTTATAGTACATGGGGATGTGTGGAAAACCTGTATGATATGCCTCAAGCAGCGGTCGCCCTGTGCGGTTAACCGGCGCCCGGCTTTCGGCTGCCTTGCAGGGGCTGCGCGAACCCCGCAACCCCTGCAAGAGAGCCGAAGGCTCTCTTCCAGATTGGGTTTTTATTCTTCGCCGCCGTCATCAGCTATTAAAGGCGGCAACTGCTCTGCTTTTACGGACACATTCAGGATATAAGTGGTGCGTGTTGCTCCGCCAGCAGCAGAGGTATTGCCAAAGCCAGTGTCTGTTACATCATCTGATTCATAGCCTTTAGAATTATCGCCATCTTGTTCACCAGCATCAAATGCCCAGCGCCATTTTACTACTTGATTAATTTCATTGGCAGTACCAACGTCAACACCGGTTTTCCCAAAGGTAAAGGTATTATCTGCGGAGTCAGCAGCAGCAGCAAGGTCGGGATACCTCTCTACTACCATTGCTACAAATTCCTCGGACAACTCTTCTGCTTTTACCCAGTTGCTGTTTGTTTCATCCTCATTAACAACCAGATATTCAATGGGCAAACCAACACCAACAGTTCCATCTTCATCAGTAAAATTTACCGTTACCTTTGCGTCAACATCAGATAAGAAAGTCATTTCGACAGTAAATTCATCATGTACGCCCGGTGCGATTATGAAGTCACCTCCGCTTTCCGAGTTAATGTTTTTATTAAATGAATGTGAGAATAAATCTAATTGCTTTGTTATGTCTTCACCAGCTGTATTTCCATCAGTAACATCGAATTGCCACCTCGCCACCAGCGCCGTGTCCTGTCCCGAGTACTCGCTGGTGTACTTGGCGAAGGTCCCCGAGATCATCACGGTGGAGATAAAGCATAGCACCAGCAGCAGCGCAGAGACGCGAAAAATGCGGTTTTTGTTTTTCATGTTTTCATCCCTTCTTTCCCTTCTTTTATTTTTTTACAGATAAACCT
>JAQVXL010000104.1 GCA_028709235.1 Desulfotomaculaceae bacterium | reverse complement strand
ATTTTAGCATAACAGGAATGCCCTGTCAAGACATTTCAAGGAGCAACCTGATAATTTCTCATATTTAAAGCAATGCGCTTAACACGAAAAGGGCTGTCAGCCCTTTTCGTGTTAAGCTATTTATTAATATAGACAAATCTTATTTAAGGTCAACGGATGCGCCAACTTCGGTAAGCTTTGCTTTAATTGCCTCCGCTTCTTCCTTGGAGACCTTCTCTTTAACCGGCTTGGGAGCGTTGTCAACCAGCTCCTTGGCTTCTTTTAAACCGAGGGCGGTAATTTCTCTAACAACTTTAATTACGTTAACTTTCTTATCACCGATGGCAGTGAGAATGACATCGAATTCTGTCTGCTCCTCAACTGCCGCCGGGGCGGCCGCAGCCGCGCCGGGGGCGGCGGCAACAGCTACTGGAGCAGCCGCGCTTACACCAAACTCGGTTTCAAACGCTTTAACCAACTCAGATAATTCTAATACGGTCATGCCTTTTACAGCTTCAAGTATTTCCTGGACTTTAGACATTTAATTTAAACCTCCTAATTTTTGCTTATTTTTTTCCGCAGGTATTTTATTGTTGAATTTTGAACAGCCGTAGCGCACATGTAATTTCAGATGTACACTGTCATAAGATATCAACTGTTTCATCCTATGCTTCTTCTGCACGCACCTGGCGTACCGCTTCCAGGGCATAGACCAAACTGCGGAGAGTTCCTTGCAATACGCCCGCGAAACCGTACAGCGGGGTCTGCATCCCACCCAGGATCTTGGCCAGAAGCACCTCCCGAGAAGGCAGTTCAGCCAGTTCCTTCACTCCCCTGACATCGATCACCTGGCCTTCCAGTACGCCGGCCTTGATCTCCATCTTCTTTATCTCCTGGATAAATCCAGAAAGAATTTTCGCCGGCGCTACAGGATCCTCGCCAAAGGCAATAGCCACCTGCCCTTCTAAAAAGGGTTTCAGTCCGTCTAATCCTGCCTGTCCGGCAGCCAGGCTGACTAGGGTATTTTTGGCAATTTTGAACTCGCAGCCTGCTTCACGCAGCCTCCGGCGAAGCTTTGTCGCTTCAGCCACATTCAGCCCCCGGTAATCGGCAAGGACGGCAGACTGAGAACTTTCAAACTTTTCTTTCATTTCCTGAACAATGCTTTCTTTTTCAGCTCTGCTTTTAGGCATTCTTCTTCAAACACCTCCCTTCTGGGTGGTTGGTGGTTAGTGGTTGGTGGTTTGGGAAAAATATAATAAAGGATTCATAACCTTAATGGCCCCTAACGACTAACCACACACCTCTAACGACTAAACGGGCCTTTGCAAAAATGCTGCAGAGGCCCGTACGTTATCGTTAACGCAAGGAATTTCAGCCTCGGCTGGCGGCGTAAGCCATTATGCAAAAGCACCAGCGGTCTACAGCAACTTTTATTTTTATTTAAGATATCAACAAACATCTATCGTTAACCGATACTTTGACAGTAGGTATTTCTGCATGCCGAGGAATGTCCCCGAATATTTTACGCGTTCACTTTTTGAGTAGTGATCTTGATGCCGGGACCCATTGTGGAACTTATGGTAATATTTTTCATATATTGCCCCTTGGTCGCGGCGGGTTTTGCCCGCACCAAAGTGTCGATCAATGTACGCAGGTTTTCAAGCAGTTTTTCGTTATCAAAAGAAACCCGGCCAATCGGAGCGTGGATATTACCGGCTTTATCCACCCGGTATTCAATCTTACCAGCTTTTACTTCCTTTACCGCTCTGTCCACATCAAAGGAGACAGTGCCAGTCTTGGGATTGGGCATCAGGCCGCGCGGACCCAGGATACGGCCCAACTTGCCGACTGTACCCATCATATCCGGAGTGGCAATAGCCACATCAAAGGCCAGCCAGCCTTCCTTCTGGATCTTTTCAACCATATCTTCTGCCCCGACAAAATCAGCCCCGGCATCACTGGCCTCTTTGGCCTTATCACCTTTGGCAAACACCAGCACAGTACGTGTCTTTCCGGTACCATGCGGCAGCACCACCGCGCCGCGGACCTGCTGATCGGCGTGTCGCGGGTCTACACCCAAACGGACGGCTACTTCTATTGTTTCATCAAACTTGGCCGGAGCTACCTCTTTGAGCAGTGCAAAAGCTTCGTTCGGCTCGTAAAGGGTATTCCGTTCAATCTTTTTTGCAGCGTCTGTAAATTTCTTACCATGCTTTGGCATGTTTTCGACCTCCCTGTGGTATTAACGGAAATATTCCTCCCACTGCTATCCTTCTACGATATCAATCCCCATACTCCGGGCCGTGCCTTCAACCATCAGTATGGCTGCTTCCACACTGGCCGCGTTTAAATCAGGCATTTTCAACTCTGCAATCTCCCGCACCTTAGAGCGGGGGAGTTTCGCAACTTTTTTTATATTTGGCTCCCCGGATGCTTTTTCGATGCCTGCCGCTTTCTTCAACAGAACAGCTGCGGGCGGAGTCTTGGTTATAAAAGTAAAGGAACGGTCTTCGTAAACAGTAATCTCAACCGGGATAATCAGCCCGGCCTGAGCAGCTGTTCTTTCGTTGTATTCCTTCACAAAAGACATAATGTTAACCCCATGCTGGCCTAAAGCCGGTCCTACAGGAGGAGCTGGGGTTGCTTTGCCCGCCGGAACCTGCAATTTAATTATTGCCGATACTCTCTTTGCCACTTGTGCTACACCTCCTTCTCGGATCGTTAGACTAGAGGAACTCAAGAAATCTTTTCAACTTGTATAAAATCAAGGTCAATGGGAGTTTCCCTGCCAAACATTGAGATAACAACCCTCACCTTGCCTTTTTCAATATTTATTTCTTCAATTTGGCCAATAAAGTTTTCAAACGGTCCGGCTATTACACGGACACTTTCACCAGTAGAGAAGTTAACTCGAGCCCGCGGCTCTTCAATACCCATCTGTCTGATAATCTGTTTTACTTCAGCCTCATCCAGCGGGATCGGTTTTGATCCGGAACCCACAAATCCTGTCACTCCGGGCGTATTTCGCACCACGTACCAGGAATCATCCGTCATAAACATTTCCACCAGCACATAACCCGGGAATACCTTGCGTTTTGTTATCTTTTTTTTCCCGTCCTTAATTTCTACTTCATCTTCCATAGGCACAAGAATACGAAAGATTTTCTCTTCCATATTCATTGATTCTATACGCTTTTCAAGATTAGCCTTAACCTTATTTTCGTAACCGGAATAGGTATGTACAACATACCAGCTCTTTTCCATAAAATACAAGGGACCCTCCAAGTAAGGTCCCCACCCCCTCAGGAATTTTTATCTTTTAATAATGAACCCCAAAACTGTGCTCAGAAACGAATCAAAAAGCCAGAGCAGCACCCCTACAAACAACACCGTCACCACTACCACTCCGGTGTAAATAATTATTTCCCTGCGGCCAGGCCAGTGTACCTTTTTGAGCTCGCCGTATGCCCCCTTGATAAATTTCTGGGCGTTTTCAATATAGTTAACTTTTTCTTTTTTGGCCGGGTAATCTTTTTTAGCTTCTTTCCTGGCAACGTCTCTTTTATCTTTAACTAAAGCAATATCTTTTTTGATAGCACCCGTCTGATTTGTTTTTTGCCTGAGAATATTTTTGCTGTCTTTACTATCTTTATTCAGGGCAGAATTTTTCCCGGTGTTTCTTTTTTGACCGGATTCTTTTTTACCCTGTTCTTTTTTATTGCTCCCATCATCCTGCTTTCTGGTTACAGCCATTATACGCCACATCCTTAAATTTAATAAAGTTATAGCACGCAACAAGAGATTTTACCTTCATTTTATAAATCACAGGCAGATGCGGCTGATCTTCTACGAGGACAAACCCTGTGTAATCTGGTTTCTTTGTGCAGATGTTATCTGGTTTCTTTGTGCAGGGTATGAGCATGGCAGAATCTGCAATACTTTTTCATTTCAATCCTGTTAGTATCATTTTTCTTATTTTTCTCAGTGGTATAGTTCCTTCTTTTGCATTCCGTGCAAGCCAGTGTAACCCCTACTCTCAACTGAGCCACCTCCCCTAAGCCAAAAAAAAATTAGGTCCATCATTTTTATGAAAATTTTACTTATCAAATTTAACACAATTAAAAAGGGATGTCAATAGTTACCCATTGCGCGATCCCAAACTGTTTCCTGTTCTGCAAACATTGAAAACAATATAATTAAGCATACCATTACTATTCTACACATTATCATTACTTTTTTATACTACACTTCATGGTCAAGATAAAATCAAGTTAGACAAATGAAGAAATCCGTCCTTTATACCTTGTGACGCAGTCCTTACTTCATTCCAACACTTAAATTTAAACGGCAGCCACGGCATAAAGTCAGAGCCGGGCTGCCTGCAGAACTCAGGTACTGATGACAAAATATGATGCCGCTATTTGACCTAGGACTCATTGATCCCGGTCACAACACCGGCGCCCACGGTGCGGCCGCCCTCACGAATGGCAAAGTTCAGCCCCTCTTCTATGGCAATCGGGGTGATCAGAGCAATGTCTATTTCAATATGGTCTCCCGGCATTACCATCTCCACTCCTTCAGGCA
>JAQVXL010000103.1 GCA_028709235.1 Desulfotomaculaceae bacterium | reverse complement strand
TTTTAGTCAATTCTATTTTACCAAGACGAGGGTGTCTTTTGCTGTTTTTCTATAAATAAATTGGGAATAACCCAGTTATATCAAAGCTTCAAGGCTATTTCTCAAGTGAGAAACTTGAGTTATTAACCAATATCAAAGTATATGAAAGCTTTCAATTCTGCTGCGTTATTGCTTTATGTTTAAATTCATAATAGAATGTATTTGTTTTAATAACATTTCGAGGTAAAATTTTGGAACTGAAAAAAACTAACGAATTCGTGATTGGGACCGCATCGGCCGCGGGGGCTTATCTGTTGTGGGGCATCCTGCCGGTTTACTGGAAATCGATCAACAGTGTTCCTTCCGATCAAATTATCGCGCACCGGGTTCTATGGTGTTTTTTATTTTTGGTGCTGGTATTAATTTTTGCCGGCAGGTTCAGGGGCTTTTTACACGAACTACGCGGGGTTATGGCCAGGCCAAAACAAGTGGCGGGACTATGTACAGCTTCTTTACTGATCAGTATTAACTGGTATCTTTACATTTGGGCTGTAAACGACGGGCGGATTGTGGAAGCCAGCCTGGGGTATTATATCAACCCTCTGGTCAGTGTCTTGTTAGGTATTGTTTTTTTGAAAGAAAAGCTTTCTTTGTGGCAAATGGTATCCTTCCTGCTGGCCTTTGTTGGTGTGTTAAACATGGCAGTCAGTTTTGGAGCCTTGCCCTGGGTGTCCTTAGCACTGGCAGTTACTTTCGGTATGTACGGGCTGTTAAAAAAAATAGTTAGCCTCGACGCCATCAGTGGCCTGACCATAGAGACCATGATCATTGCCCCACTTGCTTTAGCCTATTTAGCCTACGCTTTTAAAAGCGGTACTTTAGTTTTTAGTTTTGGTTTTTCACACATTACCATATTGACGATGGGCGCGGGAGTTGTTACCGCCGCGCCGCTGCTCTTATTCGCAGCAGGCGCCAACCGCCTGCCATTGTACGCAGTGGGTTTTTTGCAGTACCTTTCACCGACTATTTCGCTGCTCCTGGGGGTTTTTCTTTACAAAGAATCATTTACGACGGTCCACCTGGTTTCATTTTCTTTAATCTGGGCGGCCCTGATCGTTTTTTCATTGGCCACCACCAGGTCCTTTATTAAACCCGCAGCAACCCCCAAAAGCCGCTCCTTTCAATAAATAACCTCCCTTAACTTTGAATTGGAGACAGCAAAAGCCAAACTTCATCAACAATTGCTTTCCTTTTGGACTACAAGGCGCGGGGGCATAATCAACACGGGGCCGCAAAAGGATATAAAAAGATCCTGGTCCGCAACGGTAAAATTGTGTATAATCTATGATAATGTATATGTAAAATGTTTTCTAGGGTTCCGCAACCATATTGTTGGTCTGGTCCGAGAGAAAACTCACAGCATTGCTGTGCCACGGAGGGATAAAAGCCCGGGAGGTAACTGTTAAACAGTTTCTCTCAGGCTTTTTTGTTTTTGGGTAATAGTTTTGGAGGTATCATGTAAATGAATAAAACCTGGATTAAAGTATTTGTTGCAGCCTTTTTGGAAATTTTTTGGGTGATTGGATTGACTCACTCCGATGATTTTTGGACCTGGACCGGGACTATTATCGCTATTATAGTCAGTAATTATTTAATGATTACAGCGGCGCAAGTACTTCCAGCGGGAACGGTTTATGCCATATTTGTGGGATTAGGAACTGCAGGTACTGTCATGGCAGAAATTCTTTTCTTTGGAGAACCATTCAAACTGGCAAAAATTATTTTAATAACAATACTATTAGCTGGAATCATTGGTTTGAAACTAATCACAAATGATCAAGCCGAGAAAGGGGCTGCATTTTGATGGCCTGGTTTACTTTAATTTTAGCAGGTTTAATGGAAACATTTGGTGTTGTCATGATTAATCAACTATCTGTAAAGAAAAATTGGCAAACTGTCATTTTATTGATTTTGGGATTTAGCTCAAGTCTTGCATTACTCAGTTTTTCATTGCAATTTATTCCGATGGGAACCGGTTATGCCATTTGGACAGGAATTGGTGTTGTGGGCAGCGCCTTAGTTGGAATGCTAATTTTTGGAGAATCAAAGGATTGGAAAAGGATGCTCTTCATCGCTATGATTCTAGGCGCTGTGGTCGGGCTAAAACTTGTTTCATAACGACCGGGACAACCGGGACAGGGGGACAGGTACCTTGTCCCTCTTCCCTGTCATATGACCATTTTTGACTTATTTTTGATTATTATTGATAGTGGCATATACTCCAGTCAGCATTTCCAGTTGATCTTTGCCGGGTTTGGTTCGTTCCCTGCGGCAACGGCACGCAGTGCGTCAAGCATACGTCCGCACTCGTCGCCGGCACATTGCTCCAGCTGCTCCCAGGCCGCGTTCGTTCCAAGAGTGTCATACGCAACCGCTATCGCTCCATATAGAGCAAGTCCGATACAGTGCGTTGCCGAGTGAATAGTCGATGCAGATTGACCGATCGCTCTGGCGGCGGCTTGCGCAACAGGATTCGCAACGGCTTCGCGGGCGGCAGCATGGCACTCGAGGATTACCGTTTTCGCTTGCGGCAGTTTTATTGTTCCAGATAACCACTCACGAGCGGCATACAGTGCTTTTTGTGGGCGCTGATCGTCTGGGTAATGCTTGCTCCAGAGAGGCAATATAGCTTGCTCGGCATAATCAACCGCCCAACGCGCAAGCGTTTCCTTGCTCTGGGTTTCAATTAATTTTACCAGTGACTGAATATACGGTGCGTTCCAGTCACTTAGCATCTTTCGTGCTTTTGGCATATTCGTCCCCCATTCAATGTTGATTACCGTTTCATTGCACCATTTCGCAATCTCTGCAATCAGTTATCGATGCTGATCAAATATTATCTCGATTCCTTCTTTACGAAGTTTTTCTTGTATGACTCTTATCATCACAAGGATTAACTTCTTCAGCATTATTGTTCCTTCCCGTGATAAAATGGTCTGGCATTACTTCCAAAGACGAGGTGCTCATTGCTGACATCCATTCAACTATTTTATTGCCCACCTGAATTCCTCCTAACTTTTTATATTATGTTTTAGTACGATAAAATTATCTTTAGCAATAGTGCAGCAATTATCCCTATAATTCAAAGGTAATACCAAGAGAGGGGACAGAGGGGCAGGTCCCTTGTCCCACCGAAATTTGTCGGCCGGTTAAAATAGATTGATGTATCTTTGCGCTTGATGATGCTATGATTAAGGGGTGTTGAGTATAAAGGCGGAGTTGTGCCATGATGATCAGTCAGGAAAAGCAAGAATATCGCCCACTGGCGGTATTAAAATACACGGGAGCCTTTATGGCCTGGGTGATCGGTTCCGGGTTCGCTACCGGGCAGGAAATACTGCAGTTTTTTTCCGGCTACGGGTATGCCAGTTATGGTGTGGTGGTATTGAACCTGGCTGGTTTCCTGATCTTGGGTCGGATTATTATTACAACCGGTTATGATCATCAAAGCGAAGAAAAATTCAGCCACTTCGTGTACTTCTGCGGAAACAAGCTGGGGGCACTGTACGCGTGGCTGATTCCGGTAACGCTGGTGTTGCTTATGTCGGTACTTACTTCCGGCGCCGGCGCTACCCTTTTTGAATATTACGGCATCAACCACTATATCGGAGCGGCTTTGCTGGCAGCGCTGGTTTTAGGCGTGTACCTGGTCGGGTTCGAGAAAATGGTTAAAATTGTGGCGGTGATCAGTCCGGTGATCATCATTTTTACGTTGCTCGTCGGAACGATAACGGTAGTAAGGGATATCGGCAATATTTCAGCAATCACGCAGTATGCGCCGGTTTTGCAGCACACCCGGGCCTGCCCGCACTGGATTTTAAGCGCGGCATCGTATTTATCATTGAATTTTTTTTGCGGCAGCACCTATTATACGGCTTTGGGCGCCAAAGCGGAGAGCAGGCAATCCGCCAGACTGGGCGCACTATTTGGCGCATTGGCTCTGATTGCAACAATTGCGATCATGAATACGGCCATTTTACTGGATGCCGGCAATACGTCCGCCCTGGCGGTTCCCACATTGTATCTGGCAAGGAAAATATCATCCGTGATTGGGGCCACATTTTCGGTGATCCTGATCCTGGGCATTTTTTCTTCCTGTTCGACCATGATGTGGACTGTCTGCAGCAGATTTTTTGCAGGAGATATCAAAAAAAACAGGATATTTGCAGTGATAGTGTCCATCGGCACTTTTATGATCAGCTTATTTCCATTCACCAAACTAGTCGGCGTGTTTTATCCCCTGGTGGGGTATGTGGGGTTATTATTCGTAGGCTGTGTGCTCTACAAGGGGATTAGGAGTCAGGCTTGAAATATTTACTTATTAGCCTGATATAGATAAGCGTGATTTGCATATCAGTGTGGCGCCTTCATCTGGCGCGGGGGTTATCGCAACTATTTTTCTGGCAGTGCTCAACGCCATTAATAATAATCTCAACTTTCGCAGTTCAAAAGTGCGTCTGAGCCCTTTACAAATAAGGGATTATGGACAATTAGAATAACAAAACACCCCATAATTTTGGTAAAATAGAATTAGCCACAAAACCATTCCACCAAAAG
>JAQVXL010000102.1 GCA_028709235.1 Desulfotomaculaceae bacterium | reverse complement strand
TCCGGCTCAAAAGGTTTCAATGCGATTGTTTTGAAGTTTTCAGACCGTTTGTTGTTGATTAATTTACAATATTTCCCGGAGGCAGGCGCTGAGGCGGCTTAAAAAGGGTACTTTTTCAGTGGTCTCGGACGTTCTTTTTGTTTTTCCCGGAGGAGATGTTATGGAATTAATCCGCTTGGGAGATAAGATCATCAGCCGGCGTAAAATTGACCAGGCAGTAAATAAAATACTTAATCTCAGGATGAAAGGCCTGTCTCAGACCGAGGTCGCCCAGCGGTTGGGACTCGACCGGACTCTGGTCTGCCGCTTGGAAAATCTGGGAGAACTCAGGAAGGGGCGCAGCCTTGCGGTGGTCGGTTTCCCGATCCTGAACAAAAAAGAAGTTGAAGAAGCGTTGCGACTTGAAGGAGTAGACCTGGTTTTAATAATGTCTGAGGAAGAGCGCTGGCAGTATGTAAAACAAAAGAGCGGTGTAGCCCTTTTTGACTCCATAATAGAAAAGATCGCCAAGGTCCAGTCCTATGACCAGGTGATCGTAATCGGATCCAATAAGCGCATAAAGGTATTTGAGACTGTGCTCGACAAGGAGGTAGTCGGTTTTGAAATTGGCGAGTCACCGATACGGGAAGATAAAATAGTCAACATCGATGATCTGATTAGATTAGTCAGGGCAGTTAAGGAATAGGGGGAACTTTCATGCAAAACTTTGCCTTCATGATTCACCCGATGGATACGGGGGATGTCTCCAGGAAATTCAAACTTGCCAGGTATCTGCCCCAGCGGGCGCTTGAACGGGCTTTTGCCTTGCTCCCTTCCATGAAGGTGGCTCACATTACTGGCATTCACTCGGCATACGAAGAGGCGGAGGGGTGGTTTATCGCCTGCCCGCTTACCACCAGGCTGATCATGAGCCTGCCCCCGGAGTATGTGATCAAAAAGATTATTCAAGGAGGCCGTACCGCAGAAAAACTCGGCGCTAAGATATTTGGATTGGGCGCGTTTACCAAGGTAATTGGCGATGCCGGCGTTACTGTTGCTAATAACCTGAATATACCGGTGACAACAGGGAACAGCTATACGGTAGCAACCGCTGTTGAGGCGACCAGGGAAGCAGCCCGGGTGATGGGGCATGACCTGAAAAAGTCCTCGGTGGTGATAGTGGGCGCGACAGGGGCCATCGGCCGTGTGTGCGCCATGATTTTGGCCGGAGAAGCGCAAAACATGACGCTGGTTGCGCGCGATAAGCGCAAACTTGAGGATCTCGCCGCCAAAATTCTTTACGACACAGGGCTGGCCGTTAAGATCATCTCCGACAGTAAAAAAGCGCTGCGCGGCGGGGATATTGTGATCACCGTTACCAGTGCTGTTGATACGGTGATTGAGCCCGAGGATATCAAAGCGGGCGCTGTAATATGTGACGTAGCCCGCCCGCGGGATGTATCAAAACGGGTCGCCGAGGTGCGCAAGGATGTGCTGGTCATTGAAGGCGGTGTGGTCGAAGTGCCCGGTGACGTTAAATTTAACCTTAATTTCGGTTTCCCGCCGGGAACCGCATATGCCTGTATGGCTGAAACAATGATCCTGGCCCTGGAAAAACGCTACGAGAGCTTTACTCTCGGCCGGGATTTGACCATAGCGCAGGTTGAAGAAATTACTAGACTGGCCAAAAAACATGGTTTTAAACTGGCTGGTTTTCGCAGTTTTGGCAAAGCTGTCACAGTCAAGGAAATTGAAGGAATAAAACTGTGCGCCGGAAACTCGCAATTAATCCCGGCCCTGGCCAAATAACCGGCGAATAAATCCAATTGCAAGAGGCCTTGACAAAGGGGAACCATCTTCTTATAATGTTTAGGAAAAGAAGGAAATTGCCATTAGCCAGTTTGTCAGCCAAAAGAATTGGCATAGAAGCATATTTTAGCGATGTGCTAACAAGCACTGCAAAGCAAGGTTTTTGCAGTGCTTTAAGTGTAGTTTAGGGTCTTTTTTCATTATTGCTGAATAATAAGAGAGTTAACACATATATTTTACGTAATGTTATTCCAGAGATAAGGAGATTATGCGATGAATGAAAATGATGTTATGCTGACTTTGAACGGCCTTAAGAAGCTTGAAGATGAGCTTATAAATCTTAAGTCTGTTAAGAGAAGAGAGGTTGCTGAGAGAATTAAACAAGCCATAGAATTTGGCGACATCAGCGAGAATTCAGAATATGAGGATGCTAAAAATGAACAGGCTTTTATCGAGGGGCGTATTTTAACTCTGGAAAAAACGTTGCGCAATGCTAAAATTATAGATGATGAGAATCTGGACACAAACCTTGTTTATATCGGCTCCACCGTTTTGCTTAAAGACCTGGAGCACGGCGACGAAGTTAAATACACTATAGTGGGGTCGGTGGAAGCTGATCCTGATGCTAATAAGATATCGAACGTGTCACCAGTGGGCAAGGCTATCATCGGCCAGCCCAAGGGCAGCATTGTTGAAGTTGATGTCCCGGCAGGACAATTAAAGTACCAGATTGTGGATATACTGAGGTAAGATAAATATGAGGCAAGCTGATTTTTGGAGGGTTTATTTTGTCGCAAAAAAATAAAGAAGCTGGTTTTAACGGCGATTCCGCAGGTATTAAGGAGGAAGACCTGAATGAATTAATGCAGATCCGCCGGGAGAAACTTAACGACATCAGGAGCAAGGGATTCGAGCCTTATGGAGGGCGTTTTGAGCGGACTCATTTAGCGCGCTATGTTTTAGATAATTTTGATAAAATTGAAAACAAGCCTGTGGTTATGGCTGGCAGGATTATGTCAAAGAGGCGCATGGGCAAGGCATCTTTTGCCCATATTCAGGATTCAACCGGCCAAATCCAGATTTATATAAGATCTAACGATATCAGCGCTGAGCTATACGATTTTTTTGGCAAGCTTGATATTGGCGATATAATAGGTGTTCAGGGCAATGTGTTCAAGACCCGCATGGGTGAAATAACTATTGCGGTGGCGAGTTTTAGTTTGCTGGCCAAGTCGCTGCGACCGCTGCCCGAAAAATGGCACGGGCTGAAAGACGTGGACCTGCGATACCGGCAGAGGTATGTTGATTTAATTGTAAATCCCGAGGTTAAAGAGGTATTTGTTACAAGAAGCAAAATTGTTAGAGCTTTACGTAGTTTTCTTGACGGCAAGGGTTTTTTGGAAGTGGAGACCCCGATGATGCAGGTTATTGCCGGAGGCGCCACAGCCAAGCCTTTTGTCACCCACCACAATGCCCTCAGCCTCAATTTATTCATGAGGGTAGCTCCGGAACTTTACCTGAAGAGGCTCCTGGTAGGCGGGTTTGATAAGGTCTACGAGATCAACCGCAACTTCCGCAACGAGGGTATTTCCACCAAACACAACCCCGAGTTTACAATGATGGAGCTTTACCAGGCCTATGCCGATTATAATGATATGATGGATCTAACGGAAGAAATGGTTTCGACAGTGGCAAATGAAGTGCTCGGTTCGGCCGTGATTAATTATCAGGATACGGAAATTAATCTTTCTCCGGGATGGACAAGGCTCCCGATGCTTGAGGCGGTAAAGCTCCACTCGGGACTTGATTTTAGTGTAATCAAGACAGCGGAGGAGGCCCACAGCGCGGTAAAGGAGGCTAAACTGGATATTGAGCTGGATCCGGCGGATTCATGGGGAGATATTCTAAATAAGGTTTTCGAGGAAAACGTTGAGCCCAGGTTGATACAGCCAACTTTTATTATGGACTATCCGGTGGAGATATCGCCCCTGGCCAAGCGTAAAACCGAAAACTCCAATCTGACATACCGCTTTGAGCTGTTCATCTACGGGCGTGAGATAGCAAACGCGTTTTCCGAATTAAATGATCCAATTGACCAGAGGGCCCGTTTTTTAAAGCAGGTGGAAAAGAGAAAAGCAGGGGACGAAGAGGCCCATATGATGGACGAGGATTATGTAAATGCCCTTGAGTATGGCATGCCTCCTGCCGGCGGTCTGGGGATCGGGATCGACCGTCTGGTAATGCTGCTGACCAATACATACTCTATTCGCGATGTTATATTGTTTCCACTGATGAAACCCCGCGACCAGGTTTCACAGAATCAGTCTTAACCTTAAGAATTTGTCGCCTGAAGCCAGGTTCAGCGCCCCCAGTCCGGACCTGGCTTAACTGCCTTAAGGGACATGGAACTGGAAATCCTCCTGATATTATCTGTAAATGGTTTGTTGACAAGAATAACTCGAAATGTTAAAATGACATTCCGGTTGCGCAGAAAGCCTGCGGAACAGGGAATTGAAGTTTTGGAACCGAAAATGTACCTTTAATTACCGGAGAAGGGTTGTTGACAAGCTGGGCGTAAAGTGTTAAAATGAAGTTCCGCTCCTGAAACGAGCGGTGTTGCCCGGAAACAAATTTAAAGGAATATACTGGATTGACAACAATATTCCTTTGTGGTAACATAAGTACCCGGGGCTGCCGCGCAAGCGGCCAGCCGGAAGAAACACCAGGTCTTTGAAAACTAAACAGTGGAATGGATGTAAGAAGAACACATGACTCGTCAAGTCTTAATGGAGACCTAAACGAGCAGTAAATTCCGAGCAA
>JAQVXL010000044.1 GCA_028709235.1 Desulfotomaculaceae bacterium | reverse complement strand
GGCGAGCGTGTTGCCCGGCTAGGTGTCGTACCTACCGCTCACCCGGTAACGCAACATGAATTGTCTTACATTAAACACGAAGTTGAAGGTCGTTATTCCATAAGAGACTTTCTCCGCAACGACCTTGAACATGAATTGAAATTGCAACAAATGTTGCGGAACACAATTTCCCGCGCCCATGATTTGAAGGATTGGGGTACCGTTGAAGTTTTGGAAGAAGTGCTATTAGATCGAGAAGATCTAGGTTACCACTTATATAGTGTCTTAGAAGATGACACCTTAACAAGGGGCATGGATCATTTGATTTCGGAGAAAGGTAATCGTGCCGGTGATCGGCCGATGGACCCGAGAACTCCGCTCCAGTAGTAAAATGAATTAAACAAAGCGTCAGGATAGCTATTCCTGACGCTTTGTTTAATTTTTTGTTGTGAGTCTCTGTTCCCCTGTATGAATAAAATAAACTCGCATTTGCAGAGTTAGATATCATAGAAAACCTGACTTGATCAATCCAGCCAGGTTTTTTTATTTTATGGCGAACACATTTTCTATATTGGTGACAGACATATGCCGGGGCATCGTATAAAATTTATATCAGGAAGTTTTGATCAAGGAGGATTTGTATTGTGGAAATTTTAATAGAGCAGCTCCAGCCCGGCCAGGAAGTTAACGGCACTTTCGCGTTAAAGAGTAAGAAACTCCTGCCTCTGCGCAACGGAACCGGACAGTACCTTGCTGTTACGCTGGGGGATAAAACAGGCCAGGTGGAAGGCCGGATCTGGGAACCGGTGTATGAGACGCATTACAGCTGCCGGGTTGGGGATATTGTCCAGGTGCAAGGCCGGGTTGAAGAATATAACGGCAGAATGCAAATCAATATATCATCCATGTTGGTTTGCCGGGACGCTGATGCTGATCCCGCCAGGTTCATACCCGTGAGCAAGCTTGATCCGGACTCAGCCAGATCCAGGCTTTATTCAGTCATAGCCTCCCTGCGTAACCAGCACTTAAAAGATCTGCTGTCCCTGATCTTATCAGATGATCATTTCCTTCAGGCACTCCTGATGTCTCCCGCTGCCAAACGCAACCACCAGGCTACTATCGGAGGTCTGTTGGAGCACAGCCTGGGCATGGCCGCCGCCGCGGAGCAAATCGCGCCTGTTTACCCCCAAATTGACCGTGATTTGCTGGTTGCCGGCGTCCTGCTCCATGACCTCGGCAAAGTGGAAGAATACCGCACCGGCGCAGATATAGATTTCACCGACGAGGGCCGCCTGCTGGGCCATATCGTCCTGGGCGTCCAACTCCTGGACAAATACATCTGCCGGCTGCCCGGCTTCCCGGCAGAACTGAGAGTCAAGCTGCTCCACATGATCGTCAGCCACCACGGGCAGTACGAGTGGCAGTCGCCCAAGAGGCCCAAGTTCCTGGAGGCCGCCATCCTGCACCACCTGGACATGATCGACGCTGAGATTGACATGTTCAGCTCAGCCGCTGCCAGCCGGGAAAATCAGGATGACCGCTGGACCGGCTGGGTAAAAGGACTAGACAGGTACGTATTTTGTAAATAGAAGTCGCAAAAGGAGGGATTTGTAAGGTTTTGGTCGTATCACCCAATAGAGGAATATATTCCACTTAACTAAGGGGGATACAAAATGGCCCACCCGGACACGACCAAAGCTCTGCGGATCACCAAACTGCTGGACCTGCTGAATAAGAAAAGCCCTTACGGGGGCGTCTCCATTAAAGAAATGGCAGAAGCCCTGGAAGTCAGTACCAGGAGTATTCACCGCTACCTGGACCATATCGAATATGACCTGAATAAACCTATTGTCAGGCCGGAAAGGAATACCTCCAGGAAAGAAGGGCTGTACCGCCTGGATGAAGGCTACCTCCCCTCCATCAGCCCGGAAAAAGCGCTGGTTATATTCCTCAGCCTGCTGCAGCAGAAAGGCTCCGCCCTGGCCGGCCACACCAACGAGCTCAAGGACGCGCTGGTCAGCACATTGTTTAAATATAAATACAACCCCCACACCCTGCCGGTGGAAAAGCTGCAGGAGAGGATCCACTTTGTAGATGAGCAGCTGACGGACCCGGCAAGGGTAAGCGAAATATTTTCAAAGCTGGTGCAGTCCCTGCAGGACTGCTGCCGGGTCAAGCTCTGGTACTACGTGGCCCACAGCCGGCAGGACACCGAAAGGGTGGTGGAACCATACGGCCTGATCTGCAAGAGGCATAACTGGTACCTGTTCGCCTACTGCCTTAAAAGAGCAGCCATCCGCGTCTTCCGGGTGGACCAGATCACGGATATTTTCCCCTATACCTCCGAGCGCTTTGAAATACCTGCCGGCTTCTCCCTCCAGAAACATATGGGCCAGAGCTGGGGCATTATCAACGACGGGGAGATCTGCCGGGTCAGGCTGAAATTCAGCCCGCAAGTGGCCCCCAGAGTAAAGCGGCTGATCTACCACCCCTCGCAGAAAATAGAGGAAGAATCCGCAGACGGCTCGGTGATCATGTCCCTTGAAGCCTGCGGCATCGATGAAATGAAAACCTGGCTCGTGCAGTGGGGCGACACCGTGGAGGTGCTGGAACCAGGCTGGCTCAGAAATGATATGTATGAAATGGCCAGGCGGGTGCTGGAATTATATAAGGTGTAGTCCTGCTTTTCAGATTCATTTTTCTGCTTGTTTTTATAGGATGATTATTCCATTTACACTAAAGGATATTCACGCCCCAAAATTTTAAATTTTTCATATATAAGTTTACATCAGTCTGAACAAACCTGGCCCTTGAAATATGGGCTCAGGTTGATAAACAATTTTTTGAGTTGTTCCTCGTCTAGCCGGCTCTGAAGGACATATTCCAGCAATTCTTCCTGCCGCGCCTGTCCCAGGCTGAGGCGGTAGAGCGACAGTATTTTAATCAGCCGTTCATACTTTGGCTGATCCTTACTCAGAGGGTACATCGGCACAATGCGCTCGATTTTAATCATTTTGTCATGGTCCGGCAGGCACCAAAAAGGTACCAGTTCCGGGCACATACCTCGCCTTTCCGCCTGGTTGGCCTTTTCAAACATATCGCGCCAGATGTCTTCATTAAAACCTTTATCACCATATTTCCTGGCGATATTTTGCCGGATGGCAAGACACTTGTACCGGTTTATTCTCCCCTCACGCTGCTCCAGGTCAATCGGATTGGCGGGCAGGTTCCAGTGCACAATTTTTCTGCAGTAGAAATGAAAATCCAGACCCTCCTGTCCTATTGACGTGGTTGCCAGCACAAAGGGACGGAAGGGAGAATTAAAAGCAAGACGCAGGCTTTCCTTGCGCTGCAGGCCTTTGCCCTCCCCTCTTGTGTCATAAAAACCGGCAGCATATCCTGAACGCATTCTGATATAACGCAATTCACCTTTTTCCCTGCCGTTCGTATGCTTTTCACCTTTCCTGATTCGCTCGCTGAACTTGCGGAATGTATCCACATTGTAGCTTGCCGTATGTATTTTGAAGGAAGCGCACATCCTTTCACAAAGGGTTTTCGCCCGTCTTTCCTGTGAGGCGTGCACCAACCCATTATCGTCAGTAAGGATATGGGCGTATTCGTCAAGCACTGCCTGCAAATTCCCATCAACGCAATACCGCAGCACATTTTGCCAGTGTGGATCATCATGGCCATAACAGAGTTCGACTATGGCGGTGGCCTCCTGTAGATTAAACCGGCCGAGTAATGCTTTGGCCAGGCGTACCGACAAAGCCGGGGAGTCCGGCAGTTCCGGTCCGAACAAGCGCAAGGCGCATACTGCCGGCGAAGCTATGGCCATCCTGGTCAGCACATTTACAAGATCCCGCGGTTTACGTCCAAGCTCCAGCTGATCTGCATTTTTCAGAACATCCTTCAATTCGTCAAAATGCTTTTCCAGAGCATTCCGGTCATCGTCCTCATCTGCAGTCTCTGTCTCGCTATTTTTAAAGTCCCAGACTAAAGTCGGTTGATTAAGCCAGGAACCGATCAGTTCTTCATGTCTGTCAAGAAGTAACGGCGCTAGATAATACCACCTTTCGTCATATCCGCCTTTTTTCTTGGGCGTAAAAACAATTGTATCCAGCAGTTCTTTAATCTTCTGGCGCAGTTCGGCTTCAATCTGCCTTCTGGTCAGCCCCTGGTTCAGCGCCTGAAGCGGGTTATATAGTTTCGCCAGAGTAACGCAGGGATACAGCAGAGCCATGAGTGCCATTGATGCGGGCGCCCCTTCACGCATGTTGAATTTAAGGCGGGGTGAAGGAAACCGCACTTTTTTTCTATATGGGAAATAGCTGCGGTTCTCTCGCTCGGGGTTGGGTGATTTTTTGACCAATTCACCTACCGTCAGCCGCTCTGCTTCATATGAAAGCATGGCCGCGACAGCCCTGGGCACCATCTCCCAGGCGGAAAACACCAGAACCTTTGAAAAATCTCTTAAGCCTGAAAACACCCCGCCCGGCTCATAGTACGGCTTGGAGGGAGGGATCCAGATCAGCCTTTCCGCCCCCCCGGGCAGAGCTTCTTCCTTGAGCCTGTTCAGCCTGGTGTTAGTGCTGGGCAGCTTTTTATACCCGGCAATCAAATCCTCGTTTACCCACAATTCCGGTTTGCGCGCCAGCTTCAGTTTGTCAGGATTCTTCTTGAAATAAGCGTAAACCCTTTCTTTGAGCTTATAATGCTCCATAAAGGAAAGGATGTATGGAGCAGACTTGATATAATCAACTGGTATATGTTCCTTTAAACCTATATCCAGGAGCAGCTTATCGGCCCTGATGTAGGAAAGTATATCTGCTTCGGAAACATCCAATGTGCTTTTAGCGGACTCTATATCTACAAATTTGTCGGCGCCTTCGACTGCCAAACGCTCCGTCCTGCAGATCCCCTGGTAGAGGGCATCCTCGGCTTTGTCTTTCCTGGCGGTCAGGACCGTTAAATCTGTTGCGCCAATTTCATTAAGCGATAGCGAATAACCATTCCATATCTGCCGGAATTCAGCCTCTTTCAAAGGCTCGTTTTCAAACAGAAAGTTCGTTACAGCTAAAAATTCACGGTAGTGCTCGTCGGCCTGATTTTCATTTATTTCCTCCAGTGTGGAGTAAAGCTTGTAGGGAGTAGCCGACAGCAGCAGGATCTTGATTTTTTCATTGTCGCGCTTGGTTGCGTTGAAAAAGCGCCGGGACAACATAGCGGTCTCATTGTCTGCGTCGGTCTTTAATAACTCCGGAAACCGCTGAAATTCATCCATGATCACCAGGTCAGGGTCCAACAGCCCTGCACTTATTTCGGCCATCATGTGGCGCAGCTTGTGGATCACCGGATAGGCCCCGCTTTGCCTGCCTCCGCTCACCCGTATTTTGCTGCAAAAATCTGTTATCTCTGACAGCAGGCCATTATGGGTGGAAAAATAGTTGTCCACACTTGTTAAAACAGTTTGCAGGTAACGCCCGCCACTATCCTCGTCGCAAGCGGCCACCTGTTTCTCGTAATTGTCTCTGGCCCATCCGTGCCAGCTGCTTGTGGCCTGATTAACCATCAGCATTTCTAATTCCTCTTTATAAGGGGCAAGCGGTTCATAACGGTGCAGTACGGCATAGATCAAGGCCCGTTCCTGCACGCTGCCGCCGCCTATGGTCATATTAAAAGATGTATTCGGCGTCAGGGGGATCAGCTGCATGTAGTTTTGTCGCTTTTTATTCTCCATCTCGTCTTTAAAAATTTTTAGATGCTGCATGGACAGCCGGGTCTCTGAAAGGCCCTCCACGCTGTCGGTTTCATTAATCTTCAGCTTGGAAAGGTTCTGGGCGGCAATGCTCTGGTTGGAGCAGACATAGACAACCTTGAATAAATCATCATTTAAATGTTGCTTATGATATACAGCAGTCCTGGCGATCACCCCTCTGGCGATCAGAGTTTTGCCAAGACCAACTTCATCCGCCACCAGCACACGGCTGCGCCCGCTGGTAAATAGCGTAAATATCCTTTCCACTGTTGCCCTCTGGAAATCTTTGAGGCCGGAGAGGATCTGCCTTTCCTTAGTCAATAAATCAGTCACGTCTTAATCCTCCTGCTCGCTTTTAAAAAGGTGGTGTATAACTTTTCAAACTCGGGCGGCACGATGTCCTGATCATTCAACCGCTGGATTATCGCGTCGATCTCCCGCAATTTTTCCGGAGACCTGGCCGCGGCACGCAGCATGCTTTCATAGAGTACCGGCATATCATAGCCGTGCAGATACCAGCCTTTTGCCGACGCTTCCTTTTGCTCAGCCTGCTCCAATGCGGCCAGCAGGTAATCATCAGAAAGCAGAAAAGCGACGTAACGCAGGAAGGCGTTTTGATCTTTGATGATACTCTTGAAGACCATGCCGTCTCTTTCAGCCGGGATGCCTTTGGTGCGAATTTTAATGACACGCGCCAGGCTGTCTTCGCCAATCCCGGCGGTCACGATATAAAACTCACCCAGCTCTAATAGTGATAATCCGGAGATAAGAGTAGCGCTCTCAAGCTTTACAGATTTGCCCCCGCCCAGGGCGGCGATGGACAAATCCACATCAGCAGCAATAAACCGCCTGTCAAACTGAATGCTGATATCATATTTGCTATTATTTTCTATAACCAGGGCGCTTGTCCTGGAGCGGCAAAGCCGTTTTATAGCTTTTTGCAAACGTTCCTGTAAATCTTCCTGCACCACTGCAGCTTCAGGAACGGCGACAACCTGCTCAAAAGGATTTTGTCTTTCATCATAGTCTTCATTGTTTCTGCCAAAAAGTTCATCGATGATTTGCCAGATCCGAAAGCCCCTTTTTTCATATTTAAGCCGCAGCATAAATTCTACGTTGCCGTCCCACGCCCTCCTGGAGCAATTGGCCGACCCGATATAGATATTGTGCTCGCTGTACTTTGATTTAAAATAAATCTTGGCGTGTATATCTTGCTTTTGCAGATCTGCAGCCTCTTCTGATTCGCTGAGGGCTGTCTCGCCGTCAATTACTGTATCTTTGAGACAATAACAGGCAAAACTGGCCAGCAACTCGTTGGTTAGCTTGCTAATTTCCGACCGGCGGGTTATCAGCGTTTTATGAGCATTTTTAAGCGATAAGCCGTCCAACTCCATAACAGTATCCCTGCTGAGAAAAGGGGAAAATACCAGCAGGTCCTGGTAACTGTCAAAAACACCCGTGGAATCCTTGTTATACACCTCACCTATACCAAGAGGGAGGAAGGAAAAATCAGCATAACGCTTGTCCCCCGTCTGAAAATACACATATGATAGTTCCCCGGCAATCCTGCCGATTAATCTTTTCTTCTTTTTATCATTGGCGCTCCCCTGAAGATATGTTAAAAAATCTATTAGCGGACGGTTCTTAAGAGTTATCCTGCCACCGGCTTCCCCCTCCAGAACAACCGCCGCATCCCAGCTGCGGTCAAATGTCAGGTTGCGGCTCAGCACGATAAAACGGTAAAGCTCCTTCTCATTGGCGTCCATATACTTGATCAGCCACACCTTTGGGTGAAAGGACTTTTCGTTTTTCAAAGCCACTTCAAAAATACTGCTCTCCAATAAAGCAAAAACCGGGTTTGCTTTAAGCGGCGCCTTGATCTGCCCGCCCTCGCAAAACAAGGCAAACTTGTCCGCGCTCTTGCGCAGGGCCTCCAATACATATACCGGGTTTTCAAGCAGCGTTCCGTCCATTTCTTCCCCAAGGAACAGGGCGAGGGGCACACCAATCAAAGCTTCCAGGTCAAGGGAATATGTTGTCCCAATGGCAAATTCACACTTATAGCCGGCAGGGGGCGCCAGAATATTTGCGTAATCTAGCCTGTCTTCGGCGGGTCTAAACATTCTTATCGACCCCCAGTCCATTGTAGATATCCTCAATCAGCCGGCGCGTGTTGCGGAAGCGGTATTGCAGCCTCCTGCCTCCCAGCCATACTCCATCCTGCCAGCTTGAATTTTCACTGTTCAGCTTGGCCCGTTCTTTTCCCTTCAGCTCTATTTCACGGGCGATTATAAGGTTATCCATAACTTTAACATCCCCAGAAAGTACAGCTTTCTGCCATTTGTCGAAAAAGGGTATCAGTCTCGCACGATTGTGCCTGCTTATTGAAAGGCGGTTGACAGCCTCGTAAATATCATAGTTCCGGACAAAGCCGTTGGTAACTGAACCATACCAGATATCCCATTCTCTATTTGCTTCTTCATTCTGCCCGCCGGACAGGATAACATTAAAGCGGATATTCGCGCCATAGATGAATTTTGCGAATCTCTGCGCCATTTCATAATCTGCCCGGATATCTTGTGGAAGTTCAAATTTCTTTCCGATAATTGATATCTCATCATAAGTAACAACCTCGTAGAGATTATTACGCAGGATATGAGCCAGCAGGGAATCTTTTGCATGCTCAGATTTAGTAATTCTGTCCCTTAGAAAACCTGCTTCTTCATCAGTGAGTTCAATAGTTACGCTTTCACGCCAGTTTTCGGGCGGTAGCGGGGCGCGCCAAAAACCGCTGGGACCACAGTACATTTTATCAGCGTCATCAGCCCCATCTCCCGAGGCGGATAGCAATCTTTTCTCTCTTTTCATAGCACAAACAGCTCGCATATAACCATCCAAAGACAACCTTGAATGATTTTGGAAAATACCAAAGGTATAAAGCCCGTTCCAGTAAGTGCTCGAAGGCTTTCTCTGCAGCTTCTCGCCTGAGCGCCCGCCGATAACGCCTTCAGCATTGCCCTTCTTGAGTATGCTTATTAAAGCAATTTCTTCACTCCACAGCCTGTCAAGAAATACTTTGGGATTCAGAATGTTTTCACGTTCCAACTCCATCATAATATAGGGGACAAGCAGAAAATACTTGGCCCTGGTCTGAATCGTCGATGTGCCGGGGAAGAGCAGATCAGAGAAGCCGTCCCGCACAACTCCGATTCCGAGCTCATCCACTGCTTGCGGTACAGATAGCAGGCTTAGAATCGTAAGTATTTTATTCCTCTCCCGGCTGCCGTAATCAATCCAGCCTATTTGTAATGATTGAGGCATTTGTGTTCTCCTTTTAAAATATTGAAAAACTGACTTAGTATAAGACTAAGCCAGATCTGTGACAGTACTTTGTCAATAAAGTATATTTTAATTTATATTTCTTGAGTTTAAGTCACCTTAAATGAAGATTTTTCTGGTACTCACTTTTTTTTGTAGATGCTGTTGGATGACCAACTCCCCGGGCAAGCTGGTAATTGATATATTGATTTAAGCTGATATTTTCTTCTCTGGCTTTTTCAGACAATACCCGGTGTAGAGATTTTGGCATGCGGATCCTGAGCTGGCCGGAAAAATCACCGGTTATAGGCTACGGTACCGGGCGCCCCAGTTCCAAACAAGTTTCAACCCAGCATTTTTTAGCGTCGTTGATATTAAAGATAGCTTCCTCAGGTGTTTCACCATCGGATATACAGCCTGGAAGCAGCGGTATTTCAGCAAACCAGCCGCCCCCTTCTTCGCCGGTGAGCTTTCTTATTTTGATTTCATAATTTAAGTTAAGATAATAATTTAAATCTTTCACTATTTTTCTTCCCCTTCTTTTAAACCTTCAATCATATTCAGGGCAAGCCTCACATAAATCGCCTTGACTGGCCTGGCTCTTGGGATTGAGAGTGTATCAGGAAGTTTCTGGTGGTAATAAACATAATGGCTGGAACCCTTACCCGGCTGCCTGCATTTAAAGCCATACTGCTTAAGCACCTTGTCCAGTTCATTAAAGTCAACGTGCCGGTTAAACTCGCCGGAAGGAACTTCTTTTGGATTTCCGGGATGATGGCGTCCAGCCTTTTGTGGATAGTCTTCATGATCTCATCCCTCGTTTCTCGCCATGAACGCTAGTGCCAGCGTAGTATATTGTCGATCATACCATCACCCCGGGACAACCAGTTGTCAATCAAGTTCTGGTCCAAAGCCTGCATTCTTTTTTTAAGACCATCCGCGCCAGTTCCTTTTTGCGGTCGTCGGTGTTTACCTGAAAGAGGTTGTCGCGCACCGCTACTTCTTTGATTTCAGCCTGGCTGAAACCCTGCAGGGCCAGGGCTGCCGCTTTTTTCAGCTCAATAAAAGTAAAAGGGGCTTTTTCAATTTTGGCGCTGTATTTTGTTTCCTTCACTTGCTGCCTCTTCTTTTTGGTCTATTTTTTTCATTATATAACAAATATTATAACAAATATCTTCAAACTTTGCTAAAGACCAGTGTCCGCCCTTGTCAGGAGCTCAGAATGACCTTAAACTAGATACATGCCATGAACTACAGGCGGAGTTGACAGGTACCGAATGCAATCGAAGCGGGGGAATATAATGTCAAATCAAATAAGCAACGACGAGCTGGGAAAAATAATCCTTGAGGAAGTTAAAAAAATAAGCATAGAAAACGCAATCCCTACCGCGCCCCTGTATTCCCTCGCGGAAATACTCGCGCTCAATAATGTGACCGCGCTGCGCAAGCTCGCGAAATCCATGCATATTAAAAACTACAGCAAACTGAATAAATCGCCGCTGATTTCTTCAATCGTCGAAGTATTGCAGCAGACGGACAACCTCTGCACCTGCCTCTTGGCCATTGATGAAGTGGAATGGGATTTCTTTCAAAGAGTTGCCGCCAGGAAACACCTGCAGACAGATTATGTGAATGTAGACAGCTATCAAATGACCCAGGGCATAGGCCTGCTCCAATCTTTTTATTTTGAGGACAAGTTGTTTTTCGTAGTGCCGGTTGAAATTAAAGCCGCATACAGGGAACTGGCTACAACAGGCTTCCCGGAGGAAAAGCGCTTCCGCGACCTGCTGAACAATTATGCTGTGGCGGCGGTTTCGCTTTACGGCGCCATCCGCCAGGACGATTTCGTCGCGTTATTTAACAGCCAAAACAACAGGCAAACCGGCATCAACGAGATGTTTACCATTTTGCTGACTTATGTGTACATGGATATGGGCTATTGTTTCTGGGACGAATATATAGTTGACGCTGACTTTGAGGAGGATGATTTTCAGGGGGTACCCCGCCTGCTGGCAAATAGAAAAGGCAAGCCCAGGTATACGCCGCCACGAGATGAGTTCTTGAAATATTCCGATTGGGATTATTACGAGGTAACGCCGCAGATTGCCGCTCTGCAGGCTCACCTGTCAGAGCTGATTTCAGATCCTGGATCGGTCCTGGACCTCCTCGACGAAATCCATGACCTGTGCGCGGCCGAAGCCAGGATGCAGGAATACTTTGATCTGCTGGGTTCAGAGGACGTTGTGTTTGAGGACATGGAGCAGGCCAGCGTGACAGCGCAGTTGATTGTTGATGTGCAAAACAACACCCGTCTTTGGAGTAATTATGGCCACACCCCCCGCGAGCTTTTTGCCGCTGAGAAATCCAACTTAATTCCTTTTCCCACCACCCGGCCCAGGCGCGTCCGGAAAACCGGCAGAAACGAGCCCTGCCCCTGCGGCAGCGGCAAGAAATATAAGAATTGCTGCGGGAGGTAAGGCAAGGGCGCCAAAACATTTCAAATTGCGCTGCGCTTTTTGATGCTGTAAGCGAAAGCTATTTCACAATTAGTACTGGACATGTTGCTGCCCTGGTGATCCGTTCGCTGACGCTTCCCATCAGCAGACCCCTTATAGGACTCAATCCACGGCTCCCCATCACAATTAAGTCATAACCATTGTTCGCGACTTCTTCTAAAATAATTTCCATTGGATTTCCCCATGATAAAGCTTTTTCCACTTCGTTTTCTGCTTTACCTGTGGCATCAAAGGCGGCCTCTAAAATCCGGCTGCCTTCTGCCCTGAGTAAAGCAATTTCCTGGTTCAGATCAGCCAATGAGCTATTGCTTAATGATTCGCTAATTACATGCAACAGGGTAAGCTTTCCTGAATATTTATCTGCTATAGATGCAGCTACTCTGGCAGCGTTTAGAGAAAATTCGGATCCGTCAATCGGGGCCAAAACATTGTTAAACATTATCGATTACTCCTTCCAACTATTAAATCATTAGCTGAACACAACTCAATCAGCGGGTTTACTCATAATATCAGCTGCTTTTTGGATCTTGGCTCGGCTTCTGCTATTGCTAATCAGGAAGATAGCTGTTCCCAGGAATGCAGATAAGCCAGATCCTATTATTATGGCAATTTTAGCTTCGTATATAAATATATTCTCTGCAAATGCCAGATTAGTGATAAACAAAGACATTGTAAAACCTATACCGGCCAGACAAGCTGCCCCCAACATCTGGCTCCAATTAGTTTTATCCGGTAATTTCGCTATACCCCATCTTATAGACAGCCAGGAAAATAATGTTATACCTAATGGTTTGCCGATGAAAAGACCGACAACTATTCCTATGGTAATGGGATTTAATAAACTGCTTCCCTCACTGCCCTGAGCTACATTCACTCCTGCATTTGCCAGAGCAAAGAGCGGAAGTATAAAATAGGATGCCAAGGGATAGAGTTTATCTTCAAGTTTCTGCAATGGAGTATTCAAATCATCAACTGCCCCTTGGAGCTGCTTCATTATCTGTCTTTGATTTTCGTCAACCATCATAATACTGAAATCTTTTTGCGGAAATTCCTCTATTATGTTATTAGATTCTTTTACAAAAGTCTCTTGATCATACAGGCTGCGCGCAGGTATGGTTAACGCAAGCAGCACACCAGCGATAGTAGCATGAATGCCAGAATAAAAGAATGCCACCCAAAAAGCAATACCCAGTAAAGCATAAGGATAAACTTTTCGTACTCCTTTTATATTTAATATAATCGATGCTAACAGAATAAATATTCCGGCTCCCAGGCTAATAAGGTTTATTTCATTAGTATAAAATAAAGCAATTACCAGAATAGCTCCCATATCATCGAAGATCGCCAGAGCCAGGAGAAATATTTTTAATGCAACGGGTACTAATGAACCCAGAACCTGCAGACAGCCAAGAGAGAAAGCAATATCAGTAGCCATAGGTATACCCCATCCTGCTTCACCTGGTTCTCCCTGGTTAAATGCCATGTATAAGACAGCAGGAACTATCATTCCGCCCAGGGCCGCTAATGCAGGCAGTGTGGCATTTTGAACGTTCGATAGTTCCCCTACCAAGATCTCCCGCTTAATCTCCAGCCCAATAACAAAAAAATATATAGCCATCAAACCATTATTAACCCAATGACCCAAAGTATCAGAAATACCCACCCCCCCTATACTAAAAGAGATAGGAATTTCCCATAGGGCATAATAACTGCTGGAAAAATTGGAATTAGCCCACGCAAATGCCGCGCCGGCTGATGCCAACAATAATACGCTGCTCAACATCTTGCCATTCACAAATCTTGATATAGGTTTCATGATATGTCTAAACAAATGATAGGTATTCTCTCTCATCAGCTCTGCCTTTCGTTGAATAAAAAATGGGTAACCCAATAAAAGGCTACCCACCCCAGTAAGCCGACTTCTCAAGGAAAAACACCATATCCATATTTGAACTTAGGTATTTTACCCTCACTTTTCTAATTTTCATTAGAATAGCTTTGACCGTCATTTTTATTTATTTTTAATATACTACAAATGTTCATGAACTTCAATAATTATTCATAAATATTGACTGTTGCAGTAATATCACTATATATTTACTAGTATTGCCATGACCCTGCGGCAGCGGCAAGAAATATAAAAATTGCCGCGGCGGATAAGGTGGCTTACGCCACCCTAAACCCCGCCACGCTCCCCCGGTCAGTCGACTGGATCTCCAGCCGGGCGTCGATGCGGTCTTTTAGTTCCGGCACGTGGGAGATGATCCCCACCAGACGGCCGCCTTTTTGCAGGTCGAGCAGGGCCCGCATGGCGAAGTCCAGTGATTCGGGGTCCAGGGTGCCGAAGCCTTCGTCCACGAAAATGGTATCCAGGTGGATGCCGCCCGAGTAAGACTGGACCACGTCGGCCAGGCCCAGGGCCAGGGACAGTGAGGCCAGGAAGGTTTCTCCGCCGGAAAGGGTGGCCACGTGCCTGGCGGCGCCGGTATAGGTATCGAAGACCTCCAGGTCCAGACCGCCGGCGGCGTTTTTCCGGGACAGTTCCAAAGTGCGCTGGAGGTGGTAGCGGCCGCGGCTCATTAGCTTAAGGCGCTCGGTGGCGGCGATGGTCACGTCGTCCAGCAGCGCCCCCAGCACAAAGCGCTGGAAGGTCAGGCCGTATTTGTTCCGGCCGTTGGCCACTTCGGAGATGCGGCCCAGCACCAGGTAACGCTCATCCAGATCCTGCAGTTGGCCCTCGAGTTCCTGGAGCTTCTGCAGACTGCTGGCGCCTTCTGTAACCTGCGACTGAAGCTGGCCGATCTTAATCAGCAATTGCTCATTTTCTTTTTTTGCTGCGGCTTCAGCCCGGGCCAGCTTGTCCATGTCCGGCTCAACCAGGCCCTCCGCCCCTTTGGCGGCGCGGGCCAGGCGGTCTTTGGCGGCGTGGCGGCTCTCGTCAAAAATTTTGATCTCACTTTCTGTTTTTTGCATTTCTGCCGGCGTTTTCCTGGCGGCCTGGTACTCTTTCAGGCCGGCAAAGCCTGCTGCCCCAAGACGCTTTTGGAAGGCCAGCTTTTCTGCTTCGGCCAGTTCAACAGCGGCCTGCCTGCTGGCCGACGCTTCTTTTTCGGCCGCTTCCAACCTGGCCAGGGCCTGATTGGCCTGATCCGCTGCTTTTTTAGCCCGTTCATAGTTTGCCGCCAGCAGGTCCTTGTTGTGCCGGGCCTCTTGCTGGGCTTTGCTTAAAGCGCTGGGCTGGCACAGGTTTTCCGGAATTAAATATTCCCGCTCGCGCCATAGAGCCCGGGCAGTTTCCAGTTCTGTATGGGCTTTTTGAAAATTATCTTTGCCGATTTCCAGCTGCCCCAGGGCTGTCTCGGCCCGCTCCTGCAGCTGTTTAACGGCCTGCTCCAGAGTGGCTGCGGTTTCCAGGGCCGCGCTGGCCTCTGTCCAGGCTTTTTGGGCTGCAGCGGTCCTTCCCAAAAGAACAGCTGGTTCAATATCGGCGTTTTCGCCCAGTTCTTGAGCCAGGTCCTCGGTTCTGTTTTGCGCTGTTAATCTGGCTGTCTTGATTTCGCTGAATTGCTCCCTGCTTTGGTCCAGGGCCGCCTCAAGATCACTTACCGCCTGGCGGCGTTTTTTCAAATCCGCCTCTGAGGGCAGGCCGGCCGCGGATACAGCTGGATCAGGGTGGTCCGGGGAGCCGCAGACCGGGCAAGGCTCTCCTGTGGTTAAACCGCCGGCCAGGATCGCGGCCTGGCCCTGGTTCCATTGTTCCTGCAGCAGGGCCAGTTCTTCTTTGGCTGCGGTATAAGCCCCTGCGGCCTGCTGGTATTTTTTTTCGGCCTCATTGGATGATTTATGTACTGCGGCCAGTTCCCGGCGGAATTTCTCCAGTGACTGTCTTTTGCCGCTGAGCTGTTCCGCTGTGCGGCAGGCCCCTTCCAGGGCCGGCGCCTGGTCGGCGCTGGTTTTCGCCGCTGCATAGGCGCCTGTTTTTTCGGCAATGGACTGGTGGATGGCGTCCAGGGCCTTTTTCATACTGCTTTGGGCGGTTTCAGCCGCCTTTACGGCCTTTTCCGCCTGGCTGACTCTTTGCCCGGCCTCAGCCAGGGCGGCCACTTTGGCCGTCAGTTCTTCCAACCTGGCCACTTCCCGGCCGGCCTGCTCCCGCTCCGGTTCCCTGGCCGTCTCTGCTGCCAGAGCCTCTACCGCCGCGGCGCAGGCTGAGGCGGCTTGATCTTTGGCCAGCTTTTTATCTTCCCAGCAGGCGGTGGCCTGATCCCCCTCCCGCACCCTGGTTTGCAGCAAATTCTCCGCATCCAGCAGGCCGGCGGCCTGTTTGGCCCCGGTTAAGGCAGCGCGCTTGACCTCTATGGCCCCGGCCTGTTGCTCCAGTTCCTGGCAAGCTTTTTCAGCAGCTTCTTTTTCTTTCAGCCTGGCCTGGTCCTGCCGGCCGGCTTCCAGGCGCTGCTGGGCCGTTTGCCAGGCGGTGCGGCTGGCCTCGATGTTTCTTTGCACTTCCGCCAGCTGGCTGCCGCGGGCGCTGTGCAGCTGTTCCAGCTCGTCCCGGGTGCCGGCGCCTGCATTCTGCAGCTCCCAGGTTTTTTCACTTTTCAGCTGCTCCATTTCAGTCTGGAGCCCTTTGGCTGCTTCTTTCAGGGCTTCCTCAATGCGGCGGTATAATTCCGTCCGGAACAGAATCTCCATGATCGCCTGGCGCTCTCTGGAATCCGCCGTCAGCAGCCGGCGGAATTGGCCCTGAGGGAGCATGACCACCTGCCGGAACTGGCTGCTTTTGAAACCAAACAGTTTCTCCACTTCTTCGGTGACCTTGCTCCAGCCGTTGGCCAGTACGGCGCCTTCTTCCGCGTCGTCAGTGACACCGGTCCGCTGCCACAGGGTGGCGTTGGCGCTCATGATGGTGACGCCTTCACCCCGCTTCCTGGGCCGCTCCTGCCCGGGGTAGCGCAGGATGCGATAGGTATCCCCTCCGATGGCAAAGTCAAAAGCGATCTCGGTTGGTTCAGTGATGTCCGCGTGGTCGCTGCGCATTTGCTCGCCCTTGCGCTCCGCGCCGCTGGTGTCCCCGTAAAGGGCAAAGCAGATGGCGTCCAGGATGGTGGTTTTGCCTGAGCCGGTGGGGCCGTGGATCAGGAAGAAGGACCTGTCCCCCAGCTCGGTAAAATCTATTACTTGGACGCCGGCATAAGGGCCGAAGGCGCTGATGGTCAGCTTAATCGGCTTCATGAGCGCACCTCCCGCTCCTGCCGGTAGAATTTTTCTAAAGTTTCAGCAAAGGCTTTGTTCTGGGCTACGGATAGGGGCGTGCCGGTGACCTGGGCAAAAAATGAGGAGAACAGCTCTGTTTCGTTCAGCCGGCGGTGGTCGCCGCCGGGCCCGCGCAGCTGGCCCCCCGCGGTCAGGTCGGGGCGTTCCAGGTGGAGCACGTTGGGGTACACCTGGCGCAGCTTGCCGATAGCATCCATAATCGGGCCGGTATCCCGCAGGGTGACCATGATGTAGTCGTCCCGGCTCTCCCCACTTGCGGGCCCGCTCAGGATATCTGTAAAATATCCCTCCAGGCGGCGCACATCCCGGCGGGGCGTCAGGGAAACCGTTTCCAGCGCTGTATGGCCGGCGCCGTCCATTTCCACCAGAGTCACAGATTTCTGGTGTGACGTTTCGGAAAATGAGTATTTCAACAAAGAGCCGGCGTAGCGGACGTGTTCACCGCCAACTTTTTGCGGCTGGTGCAGGTGCCCCAGGGCGGCGTAATTAAAGGGCGCAAAAAGGGCGGCGCTGACCGTCCCACTGCCGCCTACGGAAAGGGGCCGCTCTGATTCGCTTTCCTCACCGCCGGCGGCAAAGGCATGAGCCAGCAGCACCCGGCGGGCACCCGCGGGTATGGATGCGGATAAATGCCGGATTAAAGATAACATGGCCTGCTCGTGGTTAACCGCCTCCGGCGCCAGCAGCCTCTCTCTGACTAAGGGAGGTTCGGCGTAGGGCGCCGGGCAAAAATAGACCGGCCCGTGGGCGTCATTAATCACCACCGGCGCCAGCCTGTCAGTCAACTGGCCAACCAGATGCAAGCCCTGCCTGGCCAGCAGGCGGGCGCCAAAACCGAGCCGGTCCGGGCTGTCGTGGTTGCCGGCAATTAATATTATGGGCGCCCGGTAATCCATCAGGATCCGGGAAAGGGTTTCGTCCAAAAGCTTAATCGCTTCTGCCGGCGGGACTGACCGGTCGTAAATGTCCCCGGTGATCAAAATCACATCCGGCCTGGCCTCGGCCACCAACTGGATAAATTGCTGCAGCACGTGGGCCTGGTCCTCGGTCAAGTAGACGCCGTGAAAGATCCGCCCCAGATGCCAGTCCGAGGTGTGCAGGATTCTCATATTCAGCCTCCCTTTCAGCCTCCCTGGAAATTACTCGCAGTGTTTCTATTTCGCAGTGTTTTTATAAGGAAATATATCATCCGTGCCTGATCATACCCTGTCAGTCAGGCTTAACTTTTTTAGATAGTTTTTCTGCTGGCTCCATATTTCGACTGATTTCCCGGACAATCCTGCAACGCCCTCCCTGGTGAACATTTCGCCCATGTGTGTAAGGCTTATTCGTGCAAGATGTCCGGATGAATCCGGACCTACATCTGGAGATGATGGGGTCAGGCTTGAATTATTTACTTATTAGCCTGACATTGGTAAGCGTAAAAGCGGGCATCTCTGTGGAGAATTAAAATTATTTCAGGCCGCCGCGCTCGCGGGAAAGCGGCAATCCTGGCGGCTGCTCACTTTCTTATTAAAGCAGCTATTCTAGGACATTTCCACATTATCCTTATTTCGATAAATTTCGGTAAGTTCCTTTGTCTGTTTAAAGCATAGCGCACCAGAGCGGTAGCTGTTTGTCAGCTAATACTGCCTTCATGGCCTTGATATTAGCGCCAAATGGTTGATAAAACGAAAACCGCCTGCGGGATTAACCCCAGAGGCGGTTCTTTATTGTGCCTTCCTTTACAAACAAGTGAAGTCTACGATCGTTTTATGACCTTCAGGAAATGAATATCCGGCCAGCAGATCATCCAGTTTATTTGTTTTGATGTTATAGTCGTAAAGCGCAAATTCCCCGTTGCGGTCACGGGGCACGGCAAGTTCACTCTCGCCGTAATCGCTGATAATGGTCTTACGGTTATACCCGTTGCGGGAACTCACTCCCGGTGTTGTTGCCTTCAATGCTGTGCTTTTCGTATCCTAAATGCTCCTCCATTTCCGCTTCCAGCATTTGCTCAATTGTTCCAGCAAAAAGGCGTTTCAACTTCGACTGAATGTCAGAGCAATTTCAACATTTTTCGTCTTCTATTTCCCAGGGGCAAAATGCAACGTAAAAGGTACTCACAAGAATTTAAGGATCAGATTGTTAAAGAATCCCTGGAAGTTGGCAATGCCGCTATTGTAGCCCGGAAAAATGATTTATCTGCCAACATGGTCAGTCGTTGGGTTAGAGAACATAAGAATCAAAATAATATTGGAATAGGAGCAATCCCCGTCAGAATCGGATCGTATAATCAAAGTGCCAAAGCACTGGAATCCGAAAACGAGAAACTCAAAAAGTTACTGGGTGAAAAAGACCTTGAAATAGCCATTTTAAAAGATCTTGTAAAAAAAACCAACCCACAATTGAAGATAAAGTAGATATAGCCAGCAAATGGATATCCAAAGGGTACTGTGCTACCCTGGTATTACGATTGGTCGGACTTAGCAGCTCAACATACTATTACCATCTGAAGCATCCAGTTACTACGCCTAATCACCGAGGTGGCCACCCGGCAAGTACAAGTACCTGCACCAGTGATGGCAGGATCGTAAGCAATGAACAGGTTAAAGAATGGCTTTGTGAACTGATTTTCGCTGAAGGAGAATACTATGGCTACCACAAATTAACCTGGGCGCTAAGGCGGAAATATCAGCTTATCATCAATAAAAAGAAAGTATATCGTTTGTGTAAAGAACTGGATATTTTGAAACCTCAGCGTAAGCCCAAAGCAAAACACCCCAGACGACTGGCTCGAAATCAGGAAATTACTGCATCAAACCGTCTGTGGGAAATCGATCTCAAATACGGCTATATTACCGGAGAAAACCGTTTCTTTTATATCCTGCCTGTCATAGACGTGTTTGATCGGGTTATTGTGGATTACCACATTGGACTAAATTGTACTGCTCAAGATGCAGCACGCACCGTACAGGTAGCCATGTTTAAACGCCAGGTATATGGAACCGATGATTTAGTAATTAGAAGCGACAATGGGCCACAGTTTATCAGTCATCATTTTGAAGAAAGCTGTCTCAAATTTGGTATTGAACATGAACGGATTCCTTATCGTACACCCAATAAAAATGCTCACATTGAATCTTTCAATGCCATTCTTGAAGAAGAATGCCTGAGCAAATATGAATTTCAAAGCTATGGCGGGGAGTATAAATAGTTTTGTGTAAATGGAAATTCCTTCTTGAAATTGGTTAAGCTATATATGGCTCTTTCCCGCCAGGAGGATAGGGCTCTGCTGGAGAGCAACCTGAGCGCCTGGCGGGGTTCTG
>JAQVXL010000101.1 GCA_028709235.1 Desulfotomaculaceae bacterium | reverse complement strand
GGGAAAGATAAGTTGTTCGATTTTTCTGCAATCCATGCCCATCACGCTTTCACATTAGTTTTTCGACTTCTTTTTTGAGCGCTTTGCGCCCCCGGTTTATCCGCGACTTGACTGTTCCCAGGGAACATCCCAGAGCAGCGGCAATTTCATCATAATTGTACCCTTCCATTTCCCGCAGTACCAGAACGGTTCTATATTCGGGCAGAAGGTGGTTGAGGGCTTGCTGCACCATCCCATTGAATTCGCTGCGTTCCACTATCTCCAGGGGGCTTTCCTGGCTGGCAGCTAATTCCCGGGCCATTTCACTTTCCTGAGTATAGAGCGGCTCATCAATCGAAAAGGTTATGACCTTTTTATTCCGGCGGCAGAAGTTAATCCATAGATTAACCGTTATGCGATGCAGCCAGGTGCCAAAGTCAGCATCATTGCGAAACGAGCCTACACCCTTAAAAGCCTGCACAAAAACATCCTGGGCCAGATCCTGAGCATCATCAGGGTTCCCGGTCAGATAGTGGCAATGGGAATAAACCCTATCCTGGTAGATAATCACCAGTTCCTCAAAAGCACTCAGATCACCGCGCTGGGCCTTTTTGATCAGGTCTTTTACAGATGTCAAACGATTACACTCCCTGAATAACCCGGCGCATTTACCAGGCTAGCTATTAGACACTGGAGCGGCAAAAAAAGTTCCCGCTCTGACGATTTTATTATTAAGTATATATTGGTATGCTCTATTTTACCACGCCCTCCCGGTAACAACAATTTACAACAAAAGGCATACTGTTTAGATTAAACTAAAGGAGGAAATAAAATAGTAAGCGTGGAAGATATTATTTTGAATTGATACTATTATAACTTACCATTGTTGAATAAGGAGCATAAGAGCATGAATCTATCTGTTGATGGAAAGATCCGCAACTATATATTTGCGTTGGTACTAATTGCCACTATCACCACTTTGATTGCGGTGATAATTGTAGGAAATAATCAGGATAAAGCCTATCGTGACAACTATATGCGCTATAAGCAGGCAGTCAGACTGATAGGGGAGCAGAAGTACTCCGCTGCCCAAACCATTTTGAATAGCCTGGATACTGACAGTCAAGCCAGCTACCAGGTACTCTATTTGCAGGCCATGTGCGCGGAGGGGACAGGTGATTACTCCGCTGCGGCCGGGTATATGCAACGAGTCCGGGAGACCCGGCCGGCTATATTACAGGATCAGATCTATCTGTATAGGTACGGGGCAATATTATACCATCTGAACGATTGTCAAAATGCGCAGCTTTATCTCCAGGAAAGTATTAAATATAAGGAAGATAACAAGACAACCATGCAAGCCCGGAATCTTCTGGACGAAATCAATAAAAAGTATCCGGGTGGGGAGGCAGATGTAAATGAGTAGGAAGAAAAAGAGTAGTTCTGCTCCTTTGCCTGATTTAATGGGTATGGATGTTATATCTAAAAAAGCCGAACCAAACCGGCCGAAAACAAAGCTGGCTGTCCTGCCACCCAATTCAATGTGCAACCACGATAGCATTATGGCGGGTTTGTTGATTTTGCTTATCGCCCTTGTCCCCTTCGTTGTGCGGCTTAAAGTGATCGGTTTTACCGCGCCTCGTATTTTGGTACCCCTTCTTGACACCGGTTTGCATGGCGGTTTTTTTGCCTATTATAAATGGCTCCTGGTGCTGGTCGTGACTGTGGCTGTTATGGCAGTTCTGGTCCATAAAATGCTGGTCCATAAATATACTTTGCAGGCTTCCTATATAAATGTACCTCTTTTGATCCTGGCGCTCCTGGTGCTCCTATCCCTCCTGGCGGCACAATACAAAAGTATCGCCCTGTTAGGCTTATATAACCAACGGGATGGGGCCCTGATATGGCTGGCCTATCTGGCCTTATTTCTAGCTGCTGCCAATACCGTTTATAAACCCTGGTTTAGTCAGGGTGTCAACATCGCTCTGCTCATAATTATTGTGATTAATACCGCTATTGTATTATGGGATTTTTCCGGTCATAGACTGGTGGAATATGAGTTCGTCAAAATACTGGCAGCCCCGCCGGAGCTGCGTAATTCCCTCAGCGGCGATTTCAACAGCACCATGGGCAACTTCAATTATGTGAGTGGTTTCGCGGCGGCCCTTTTCGCTTATTTTATGAGCGGCACCCTTCTATATACGGACTGGAAGAAACGGCTTCCCGCTTTGCTGGCGGCCCTGGCCGCCTTTGGGATGGTTCTGGCCTCCCTTTCCAGCAGCGGCTTTGTAACGCTGCTGTTCATTTCGCCGCTGCTGGCGGCGGTCATTTTCCGCAGTGCAGATAAAAAAAAGAGTCTGCAGGCGGGTGCAGCCGTCCTAGCTGCCTGCCTGCTCATATTTTTGCTTATGAATGCCTATAATCCGCAGGTGGCCCAGGAAACGACCGGACTTATACAATCACCTCTTCAGACATCTGAGCAGGAAACAGCCCCTCCTCAGGAGAGGCGCGAGGCTGGGAAGGGGGAGGAGTTTTCGCTGCCGCAGCCCGGCTGGTCAGCTGGCACCGGGCGGGTCTATATCTGGCGCGAGACTATTAACCTTACTCTGGAGCGGCCTTTCATAGGATACGGTCCGGGCACCCTGGCTTATTATTTCCCCCAAAACGATATCAACAAGGTTGCCAACATGAACGATTACAACACCCTGATAACCAAGCCTCATAATATGTACCTGGGTGTCGCCTATGGCCTGGGTATACCAGCTTTGCTGGGTTTGCTAATCCTGTTTTTGCTGCATTTCTATTTTACGGGCCGCTATTTATGGCGGACTGAACTGAACCAGAACCATGTCTTCCCGGCGGCCCTTTTTTTATTCTTCTGCGCCTTTGCAGTACAGGCCATGGTTAACGATACCGTCATCGATGCGGGAGCTATCTTCTGGATCTTGATGGGGGCGGCAGTTTCCTTAAACTTGGTTGAGGACCAGCCCCCCACCAGTTAAGAACTAAATAAGGAATTCCAACTTTTTTTGGCGGGCCGGGAACTTTTTGCATATGTCATGCGTCTAACAGTAGTGTCGACCAGATAAATCCGTTTTACATACGGCAGCTGGTTAGCAAGGCCGGAACCCAACCGGGACTGTACGGCTAAAAAAAGGAGGGGAGAGCCAGATCAATGATATCTATCCCCGGATAGATGATTACCTCTCGTTTAGGGTTTAATCCCTGATCATCTAACAGTAATTATTAAAATATAAAAAGGAGGAAAAAACTTGATTAAAATCAGAAATAAAAGAATCGCACTTTTGCTGGTTTTAGCTATGCTGGCTACCATGTTTGTCGGCGTAGGCACCACCAGTGCAGCCAATAATTACATTGATGTTGACGGCAACTATACCTGGGTATCCAATGATAAAGATGATCAGCCCCAGCCGGCCGGAGATATCAAAGTACTTTCCAATAGTGACCTGAATAACATTACCGCCACAGACGTAGACACCTTGTTTGTAGAGGTTGCCCTTCCCGATGACGTCACTTTTGAGGATTATGACTTCGGTGGACTGGGAACTTGGAGTGAAGTGGATACAGATGACAGCACCATAGTATATAGCAGCTCCGACGCTGTTGATGCAGTTACTGCCGCTGACCAAATTGTTTTCAGCCTGACCAACATTTCTTTGGATATCGATAAGGACGTAACCGGCGACATTAAAGCTACGGTGCGTGTTTATGGTAAAAATGGCACCCAGACTGTCTTTGATGAGACCGAAACTCCTACCATCGCCAAGGTAAGCAGCGGTGATATCACCGTAAGCGCAGCCTCTGCCAAGACTCTGTATGTGGGTAGTGATCAAACTGGTGCTAAAATTACCTTTAAAGAAATAGGACCAAAAGCCTTTTCCGATATGGATAAGGATATCAAGCTTGCCATTTTAACCTCAGGTGTAACCTGGGATTACTCCGGTTTAGACTGGAATCCAACTTACTGCAGTGCTGATGATACTAGCGATTCCACAGATAAAGTCCTGTATATGGAAGTATCAGAAGATGCCAATGACAGAGCCCAGATCAGTAAACTGGTTGTTATTCCTTCCTTCAAGGTATCACCTGCCGCTGAAGGCGAAGTTAAAGTGAAAGTTTCCGGTGACGGAATTGAAACCACCACCTTTGTAGTAGGCAAAGTTGGTGCTGGTGATGTTGATGTAACTGTTGAAGACGCCGATGAAGACTTTGTTTACAGAGGCCAATTTGCTACTTTCGATGATGTAGTAGTAACTCTGGATCCCGGTCTTGAAATCAGTGAAGATGACTGGTTCAGCATTACTTTGCCGGATGGTTTAAAATTTGCTGACGTTAGTGAGCCCGTTGATGCAGAAGCTCCGGCTTCTTATCAAGAATTGATTAAGAATGACAAAACCGCTTGGTTTACCTTCGATGGGGATGCTGACGATGAAATCGACCTGACTGATTTCGTTATTGTAGCTGACGCAGACGCCGTTCTGGGCGATCTGGCCATCACCTTTGCCGGCGCAGTTGAAGGAACTTATGTAATCGGTCAAGTTAAAGACGCCTTTACCGTGACCACTGCTCCCTTTGCTCTGCAAACCGGTCTGACCAGCGTTGCCGGTGCTGACATTGTCATCACTGAAACTGCTGATGGGGCTCTGAAGCCTTCAGGTGAAGGATATACGGATATTGATGACAAAGACTATGAATATGGCTGGTTTAGTTTAGTACTGCCCGCCGGTGTAACCTGGGATGGAGTTCCCACCGTCAAAGTTACCGAAGGTGACCTGGAAATAGACGATGTTTGGATCGGCGAAGATTTCCGCGAATTATACTTTGAAATTTCAGAAATCAGCAACCTGGAGAGCACCATTACCCTTTCTGACGTTCAATACACAGTATTGAGCCAGCCGGGACTGGGCGATCT
>JAQVXL010000043.1 GCA_028709235.1 Desulfotomaculaceae bacterium | reverse complement strand
ACCTTGAGAAAGTATCTTACGATAACAGAGTGTGCTTTACAGGATTTAATTCAAGAGTTCATTTCCTGTCTGCCCGCGTCTTTAAAGGGACGGCTCCAACTTTTGTCCTGCGCAAGTTGAGTTAATTAAACCTTACCACAAGATTAACAAGATTTTCAGGATTTACCGGATTATATTTTTTATATAAAAATTACTATAATAAAGTTTATTTTTTAAAATCTTGTTAATCCTGTGAGAATTATTTTGTTTCTTCGCTGTCCTTGCGGCGGCGCTTTTTTTCCAGGTAGATCAGAAGCACGGCTATATCCGCCGGGGTAACTCCCGCTATTCTGCCGGCCTGGCCGATAGATACCGGCCTTACCTGCTCCAGCTTTTCCCTCGCTTCGGCTTTAAGCCCCCCCACTTCGGCATAGTCCAATTCCTGCGGTATTTTTTTCTCTTCCATTTTTTTAAACCGCTCCACCTGGGCTTGCTGCTTTTTTATATATCCCTCGTATTTTAGCTGGATCTCCACCTGCACCCGCACTTCCTCCGGGAGGTCAGGGTGTGACGCGGGCAGCCGCAGCAGGCTTTCATAGCTTATTTCGGAGCGTCGCAGCATCCCTGCAAGAGAAATCCCTTGCTGTGGCAGCAAAGCGCTGTTCAATTCCTGTAAGATTCTTTTTGTTTCTTCTGTTATCGGCACCATCGTCCGTTCCAGCCGGGCTCTTTCCTCTTCAATCATCTTCTTCTTTTTTTCCATAGTTTTAAATCTTTCCGGCGATACCAGTCCCACATCAAAGCCCTTTTCTGACAGCCGCAGGTCGGCGTTATCCTGTCTTAAAAGCAGCCTGTATTCTGCTCTTGAGGTTAGAATGCGGTAAGGTTCATTAATTTCTTTTGTAACCAAGTCGTCTATCATCACACCTATATAAGCCTCGGAGCGGCCCAGGGTGAAAGGAGCCTTTCCCTGCACATAGAGGGCGGCGTTAATTCCTGCAATAAGACCCTGGGCTGCCGCTTCCTCGTAACCCGAAGTGCCGTTGATCTGGCCGGCCGTAAAAAGACCGGGCACAGTTTTTGTTTCCAGTGACAGCTTTAACTGGTTAGGAATAATATAATCGTATTCAATAGCGTAGCCAGCCCGCATAATCTCTGCCTTTTCTAAACCGGGCAGGGTGCGCAGCATGGCTAACTGCACGTCTTCAGGCAGGCTGGTAGACATGCCCTGCACATACATTTCCGTCGTGTTTCTTCCCTCTGGCTCAATAAAAACCTGGTGCGCCGGTTTGTCTGAAAACCTTATTACTTTTGTTTCGATTGACGGGCAGTAGCGGGGACCCCGGCTCTGGATCAACCCTGTATAAAGGGGCGCCCGGTGCAGGTTGTCACGTATGATTCGGTGCGTTTCAGCTGTGGTATAGGTCAGCCAGCAGGGTATCTGGTCCCTTTTTTTAATATCCGATATAAAGGAAAAATTATAATTCTTTTCTTCACCCGGCTGAACCGCCATACGGCTGAAATCGATGCTGTTGCGGTCAATCCTGGCTGGTGTACCGGTTTTAAAGCGGCCCAACTTCAACCCCAGTTCCACCAGGCTGTCAGACAGCGCGATGGAGGGAAACTGCCCGTTGGGCCCACCGGAGAAAGAAAGGTCACCGATAAAAATTTTCCCTTTTAAGTAGGTGCCTGTGGTCAGTACAACTGCCCCGGCTTCAAAAACAGCCCCAGTACTGGTTACAACAACGCCGATCTTTCCCTTTACAGCCACCAGCCTTTCCACCAGCGCCTGTTTCAAATCGAGTCCCGGCTGCCTTTCCAGCACCTGCTTCATGCCGGCCTGATAGCTGTTTTTATCCGTCTGCGCCCGCAGCGCGTGTACAGCGGGACCTTTAGCCGTGTTCAAGAGACGCATTTGGATGGAATGGCGGTCGGTATTTAGTCCGATCTCACCGCCCAGGGCGTCCACTTCCCGTACCAGATGCCCTTTAGCCGGACCGCCCACCGCTGGATTGCAGGGCATCAGGGCGACATTATCCAGGTTCAAGGTAAGCACCAGGACCCGGCAGCCCATCCTGGCCGCGGCAAGCCCGGCCTCGCAGCCCGCGTGCCCCGCCCCGATTACTACTACATCATATTTTCCGGCTGAATACTCCACTTATGCCGCCTCACTTCCCGATACAAAAATCAGCGAATATCCTGTCCAATAGGTCCTCCGTGACTGTGGACCCGGTTATTTCACCCAGCGCCTCCCAGGCCGCTCTGATATCTATTGCGATTATATCAATAGGAACGCTGCTCTCAATACCGGCCTGCGCGTCCGCCAGGTGAGCAGCCGCTTTCTCCAAAGCATGTTTATGCCTTACGCTGCTTATCAGAATGTTATCAGAATTTGCTATCTGCCCTTCCATAACTATTGTAAAAATTATTTTTTCCAGTTGTTCCAGTCCGGTACCTTCCTGGGCTGAAATCAATAAGACCGGCCGTCCTGCCGCGTGTGCGGCTACCGTATCTTGGTCAATCTTTTTTTGGGCAAGGTCTGCTTTATTTATAAGAAAGATTGTTTTCTTATCTCCCACGGAATCAATAATCGCCAGGTCTTCTCCCGTTAACTCCCTTGCGGCGTCAAGTACCAGGAGCACGAGCCCGGCTTTTTCTATGGTCTCTTTTGTCTTTTTAATTCCGATCTTTTCGATAATATCTTCTGTCTCGTGCAGCCCCGCCGTATCAATTACTTTAAGAGGAATGCCGTCTATATTTATTATTTCCTCGATAATATCTCTTGTTGTGCCCGGTATATCGGTAACAATAGCCCTGTTTTCCCGCAACAGGGCGTTTAGCAAGGACGACTTGCCCACATTAGGCCGGCCGATAATAATCGTGCTGATCCCTTCCCGGTATATTTTCCCGGCATCGGCGCCGTTAATTAATTCTCGCAGTTCTCCGCTAATTTCTCTGCTGTACAGCGCTATTTCCGTAATAGTCCTGGTTTCCATCTCTTCATCAGGAAAATCAATATTTGCCTCTACCTGAGCCAGCAGGCCCAAAAGCTTGTCCTGCAAGACATGAATTTTTTCAGAGAGTACCCCTTTGAGCTGGTTTACCGCCAGCGTTAACCCACCTTCTGTTTTGGCGCGAATTATATCTATTACAGATTCGGCCTGGGCCAGATCCATCCTGCCGTTTAAAAAAGCTCTCATGCTAAATTCGCCTGGTTTGGCCAAACGCGCTCCCGCAGCCAACGTTAACTCCAATATTTTTTTCAAGGGCAGCGCCCCCCCGTGGCAGTTAATCTCCACTACATCTTCCCGGGTGTATGTGTGGGGCGCTTTCATATAACCTAAAAGGACTTCGTCTACCACCGCTCCGGCAAAATCATAAATATGGCCGTAAATAAGTCTGCTGCCCGCAGCGCCAGCCCATTCTCCTCTCCTGGCCCTGAATATTTTTCCGGCAATTTCAGCAGCCGCCGGCCCGCTTACTCTGACTATACCAATGCCCCCTTCGCCCAAGGGGGTGGAAATCGCGGCAATAGTGTCTTCTAACAAAGCGCCTTCCTCCGGTGTCTTATTTTTAAAAAACCCAGCGGGCTTAACTTCCCGCTGGGTTTCTTTTATTTCTTGGGGGATATTATAATTTTGCGGTAAGGTTCTTCCCCTTCACTAAAAGTGTATATGTCATCCCTTCCCTGCAGGGCGGTGTGTATAATGCGCCGTTCTTGTGAGCTCATTGGTTCTAAAACCACATTTCTTCCTCTTTGCCTGGCCTTGTCCGCCAGCTTTAGAGCCAGCCTCTGCAGGGTTTTTTCACGCCTGTCGCGATATCCCTCTATATCAATAATTATTTTTTTTCTAATCTCCTGGTTTTTATTCACTGCCAGGTTTAGCAGGTACTGCAGGGCATCGAGGGTCTCGCCTCGCCGTCCGATTAAGATACCCAAATCAGTCCCTTCCAGATCTACAAACACAATTTTATCATTTTCTGAAATATTTATATTAACATCTAGATCCATCGTCTTAAAAATACTTTTTAGTAAACCGGAGGCTCTTTTAAGCGGACTATCTTTAAGTGTCACTTTTACCCTGGCCGGCTTTACCTTGATCAAACCTAATATACCCCTGGACGGTTCTTCCAATACTTCTACGTCTACTTCTTCTGTGGTGGCATTAAGCTCTTTCAAAGCCTGATTGACGGCCTCGTCCACGGTTTTTCCTATTTTTTCGACAAATTTCACTTTCCGCCAACCTCCCCTTTCAACGGCAGGGTTTGTTTGTTGATAATATACTGCTGGAAGATGCCGGCCAGGTTGAACACAACCCAGTACATCGCCAGTCCGGCCGGTACGGTGGCGGATATCCACCCGATAAATACCGGCATGGTGTACAACATCATTCTTTGTGTTGGTTCGCTGGTCGTCATCGTCATCTTTGATTGAAAATAAGTTGATACCGCCGCCAAAACAGGTAATATGAAGTAAGGATCCCTGTCAGTCAAGTTTGACAGCCAAAAAAAAGTCGCGTGGGCCGGGTTTACATAGTCAAAAGTAAACAAGGACCGATACAAGGCTATTAAAATCGGCATCTGAATTAAAAGGGGCAAACATCCTGCGGCAGGGTTGATATTATGCTCTTTATAAAGCTTCATAATCTCTGCCTGCATTTTTTGCGGGTCCTTTTCTTTCCACTTGTCTTGAATTTCCTTGATTTTTGGCTGGATCTGCTGCATGCCAACCATTGACTTCATTTGTTTCTGCGTTAGCGGGTGAAGGATTAATTTGATCAGGATAGTAAGCAGGATTATGGCCAGCGCATAACTGGGAAGTCCCACAATGCTGGTTAAATAATAAAGGTTATTTAAAAGCCAGGTCATCCCGTCTACAATACTTTGAAAAATTATTTCCGCCTCCTTAAATGGACTATTAAAAGTCGAGCGGCTTTTTTATACTGCTTTACACCGGATCGTATCCGCCGGGATGAAACGGATGGCATTTCATCAGCCTGACCAGGGTCATCCGGGACCCCTTAATAACACCGTACTTTTCCACCGCCTGCAACGCGTAATGAGAACACGTGGGATAAAAACGGCAACTGGGCTTTTTCAGCGGTGATAAGAGCCTTTGGTAGATCCTGATCATAGTTAGCAAGAAAACCTTCAAAAAAATCACCTTTTATAAACTTTTTTTATTAACTTTAACAAACTTTCTTCAACCCGCCTGTAGTCTAAATCTACAATGCCGCGGCGAGCTACCAGTACCAGGTCAAACCCCCCTGTAAAAACATTATTGTTTAGCCGGCACGCTTCCTTCAACAAGCGCCTGACCCTGTTTCTAGTAACAGCATTTCCTATCTTCTTGCTTACCGTAAAACCAAATCTACAAAAATCTAAATTATTAGACAAATAATACACTACCAGGTAACGGTCTACAAAAGACTTCCCCCGGCTGTACACCTGTTTGTATTCCATATTTTTTTTAAGTGTGGTAAGGACTTTCATCTAATCCTCATGAATCTTTTTAATCCCTCTTAGACATGTTTATACCAAAAAATACAAACTTTCCTATTATCCAATTATAACCGCAAAATAATACTCTAATACAAAAATGTCAGTAATATTGATTAAGGCCACTTTGATTAAGCGGCCTTAAGCGGTTAATCTTTTCCTGCCTTTAATTCTCCTTTTTTTAATTATATTTCTTCCTGATGAGGTAGCCATTCTTTTCAGAAAGCCGTGTAATCTTTTATGTTTACGAGTTTTTGGCTGATAAGTACGCTTCAAAATTCACACCTCCTTTTTTGCGAAAAAACCAAAAAGCTTCTTCTGGCAAAGACACACAACCATTATATAGTAATCAATTTCCAACGTCAAGAAACATGCGCAATGGCCTGAGGGTCCGGTTAAACTGAGGCTCCGGTTAATTTTAAAAGCCTGTTGATAACTAAATTAAATTTTGGTATTATTTTAGTATCTCGTATGGTTTTTATAAACAGTGTTTTTAACAATTCTAATTTTATAATGCGGATGAATTTGTACATAATCAAACCTGGAATGACTCCCTGAATCAGGGGGGCTTTTTCAGGCTATATTTTTTGTTTTATCAGGGGGCTTATCATGCTAAAAAGTGAAGTGCTGATTCTCTGGGAAAAGACATTAAAGGTTTTAGAAAAAAAAATTAATAAAAATGCATTCGAAACATGGCTAAGACCTCTTAGACCACTTGGCTGCCATGATAATTCTATTATTATCGAGGTACCTAATGACTTTTCACGCGGGTGGCTCAGTGAACGTTACGCGCCAATTTTAAAAAATGTCTTACAAGATATAACCAAACAAGATATCAGCATCCAGTTTTTCCTGTCAAATGAAATAATGGGCATGCAAAATAATATTTTTCCAAAACCGGCAGAAAGCTTCCAGTCATCGCCATTGAACCCGAAGTACACCTTTGATACTTTTATTGTCGGGAACAGCAACAGGTTTACCCACGCTGCCTGCCTGGCCGTATCGGAAGCCCCGGCCAAATCTTACAACCCTTTATTTATATACGGCGGTGTTGGTTTGGGTAAAACTCACCTGATGCACGCCATCGGCCAACATATTATGATCCACAGCTCCTGGCTGAAAGTTTTCTATGTTACTTCAGAAAAATTTACTAACGAATTAATCAACTCCATCCGTGATGACAAAACTGTAGAATTTAGAAATAAATACCGCGGTATGGATATTTTACTAGTTGATGATATCCAATTTCTGGCTGGTAAGGAACGCACCCAAGAGGAATTTTTCCATACATTCAACACCCTGTACGAGGCGAATAAACAAATAATTATTTCCAGTGACCGCCCTCCCAGGGAAATCCCCACCCTTGAAGACAGGCTCCGCTCCCGTTTTGAATGGGGACTGATCACAGATATTCAGCCGCCTGACCTGGAAACAAGAATTGCAATTTTACGTAAAAAAACTCAATTAGAAAATTTAACAGTGCCAGATGATACAATTGTTTTTATTGCAAATAAAATACAATCGAATATTCGTATTCTGGAGGGAGCATTAAATCGTGTCGTAGCTTGTTCTTCCTTAGATGGAAAAGAAATAAATCCAGAAATGGCCGCAGATGTGCTTAAGGATATTCTGCCAAATCATCCCCGCCCGATTACCATTCAACTTATTCAAGAAGTTGTCGCAGATTTTTACAACCTGAAGGTTGAAGACTTTAAGTCTAAAAAAAGGAGTCGCGCAATTTCTTTTCCCCGGCAGATAGCTATGTACCTGTCAAGAGAATTGACTGACTCTTCTCTGCCCCAGATTGGCAATTCTTTTGGTGGTCGTGATCACACCACTGTTATCCACGCTAATGAAAGAATAAGCGATGAGCTAAATAAAAACAGTATTTTTCAGGATAATATCAAAGATCTGATCAACTTGATTAAAAAAAGTTAAATTTTTTTTATACAGGTTAATTGTATAGATTGTTGTTTTCTTTGTGGATAAATTCAGACATATTTAGACATTGTTTTTTCACCCGGCCAATTATTATTTTTTTATAAACAGGCCGTTTCTCTTTTGGTTAAACATTTATTAAACCTTATGCACATAATCACAGCTACTACTACTACTGTTAATAAATATAACCATAATAATAATGATGATAACGATGGGAGAATTGAAAATGAATTTTACCAGCGATAAAGAAGAACTGCTCAACGCCGTGCAGCTTGTACAAAGAGCAGTATCGTTGAAAAATCCTCTGCCTATACTGAGCGGTATAAAATTCGAGGCGGAAGAGGGCCGTGTGATTATATCAGCTACTGATCTTGAAATGGGTATAAGTTGTTCATTTCCGGCCGAGGTAATAGAGCAGGGAAAAGCAGTCTTGCCGGCAAAGGTGATCATAGAATTAATCAGGCGGTTACCCGACAAGACAATTTTTTTCAAATCAGATCCGCTCAAAGGAAGCGTGACTGTACAATACGGCCAGTCTGAAGCTAATATCAACGGTTACCCGGTGGAAGAATTCCCTGAATTACCCCCGCCTGCCGGTGATACGAAATTCAGCATACCCGGCGTAGTTTTAAGAGAGGTTATTTCACAGGTAATTTTTGCCACGGCGAGGGAAGAAAACAGGCCCCTTTACACCGGGGTGCTTTTTGAAATTGGCAATGGTGAGGTAAATATCGTGGCCACTGATACCCACCGTTTGGCTTGGCGAAAAATCTTACTGGATAATATTGGTGAAATTGATATAAATTTAATAATTCCTGGAAAAACTCTTAATGAGTTGACCAGGGTCGCCGGCTTATCCGATCAGCCATTAGATATTACCGTGGCGGAAAACCAGGTGATTTTCAACATTGAAAATGTATGTTTAATATCCAGGCTCATAGGGGGTAATTTTCCGAATTACCGGCAGGTCATACCAGATAATTATGTATCCAGAACTCGTATAAAAGCCCGGGATCTGGCCGAGGCGTCGGGAAGGGCAGCCCTACTAGCTGTAGAAGGAGCGCCGATAATTAAAATTAACATCAGTGATAACATCCTGGTGGTATCAGTTAATACGGAGGCTGGCCGCGTGCGGGAGGAAATACCTGTTTTCCAGGAAGGAGAAGACCTGCAGTTTGCTTTTAACGCCAGGTATTTAAGCGACGCCTTGAAAGCAATCGGCACAGAAGAGGTTATCCTGGAGTTTACCGGCCCCTTGAGCCCGGTAATAATTAAACCTGTAGGAGAGATGGAATATCTTTCCCTGCTCCTTCCGGTCCGGCTGCGCGAGGAGAGTTGATTGATTGTACCTTAAGCGCCTGGAAATAGCCAATTTAAGGAATTACAGCAGTCAGGTAATTGAGTCGGATATATTTTTTAATGTATTCAGCGGCGCTAATGCCCAGGGGAAGACCAATTTACTCGAGGCAATTTTTCTTTCTTGTACGGGTAAATCATTTCGCACGTCGAGAGAAAGTGAAATAATATCCTGGCAAAAAGAATTTTCGTATATAAACTCCCTGATTGAGACCAACACCAGGCAGGTTGAAGTAAGGGTAGAGCTTCTGCCGGGAAAAAAGAGAATAGAAGTAAACGGTGTTTTAACCAGAGGTTATCCACAGGGATGGCCGGGGGTAGTATTATTTAAACCGGAAGACCTGGTTCTGGTTAAGGGTTCCCCCCTTGAACGACGGCGTTTTCTGGACCTTGAGTTTGGTCCTTTTTTTCCACAGTATGGCCATATACTCGGGCAGTACAACAAGGTTCTGCTGCAGCGCAACAACCTGCTGAGAGAAATAAAGGACAATAAAGAAAAAAGTTCACTGCAAGTATGGAATGAGCAGCTCTGCCAGTACGGGGCGAGGTTGCTTTCCCTGCGGATAGAAATATTTAAAGTATTAAGTCCCTTGATTAGAGATATCCACCATGATTTAACCGACGCCAGAGAAGACCTGGATATCAGATATCTTTCCACACTGAAAATAAATATCCCGGCTTCGGTAGATGACATCTACAACCAGTTTATCAAAGGGCTGCAAGAAGTTGAAGAAGAAGAAATTAAACGCTCGCAAACTTTGATCGGTCCGCACAGAGATGATTTTTCTTTATATATTAATAACAGAGACGCTAGAATTTATGGTTCCCAAGGACAGCAGCGGACCATAGTTTTAACACTGAAGATCTCTCAAATCCTGCAATGGTATAAGGAAATAGGTGAATACCCGATCCTGCTTCTCGATGATGTATTTTTTGAGCTCGATGAAAACCGGCGCCGGGCCTTGTTAAAACGGGTGGGAGGTCTGGTCCAGACATTTGTAACCACAACAGGTGAAAATAAAATTACGCCCAGGGACAATTTTACTGTAAAAAAATTTCTTGTACGCGCGGGCAGGATCGTTGAAACTGAGGAGGAATAGCATGTTTTTACATCTTGGAAGAGATGTCGTGGTCTTAAAGAAGGATATTATCGCTATCCTGGATGTCCGTACCGCCCAGGCGGACGCGACAAAAGAGTTTATAGAAATTGCCGGGGATGAGGGTTTTATAAAAAACATTTATAAAAAAGACAAAGAAAAATCCTTTGTGGTAACAAACAATAACATATACGTGTCGCCAATTTCCTGCAGCACCCTGAAGAAAAGATCCCAAATGTTTTCCCCACTATAACATAAGAAATTCAAAAATAAGATTAACAAGATTTAAGTTTTCTTAATATTTTGTTTTTTGCTAGATATAAAGATCAGACTTTTGGAACTTAAAGGAGTTGTTTCCTAATTGAGTGAAATCAGCGAAAACAACCGTTATGACGCCGAAGAAATACAGGTCCTGGAAGGTCTGGAGGCAGTAAGGCGCAGGCCCAGTATGTATATTGGGAGTACAAGCTCCAGGGGCTTGCATCACCTGGTATATGAGGTGGTGGACAATAGCATAGACGAGGCTATGGCCGGCTTCTGCGACAAGATCGAGGTCGTTATCAATGAGGATAATTCCGTTGAGGTCACTGATAATGGCCGGGGCATTCCAGTAGATATACAATCCCAAACAGGACGACCGGCCGTGGAAGTAGTGCTGACTATACTGCACGCTGGCGGCAAGTTTGGTGGTGGGGGCTATAAAGTATCAGGCGGCCTGCACGGTGTCGGCGTTTCAGTGGTGAACGCGCTTTCTGAGTGGCTTGAGGTGGAGGTCAGGCGCAACGGAAATGTTTATTATCAAAAATACAGCAGGGGTATGCCAATTGCCGATTTAGAAATTATTGGAGAAAGCAAGACCGATGGTACGAGAATTACCTTTAAACCGGATCGTGAAATTTTTGAAGAACTTGTTTTCAACCAGGACACTCTGGCCACGCGTTTAAGAGAACTCTCATTTCTCAATGCGGGTGTAAAAATCATTCTTAGGGACAAGCGTTCAGGCCAGGAGGTAGAGTATGAGCACGCGGGCGGTATCAAAGATTACGTTCAATATCTGAACAAAAATAAAACGCGACATCATGATAAGCCCATCTACATTCAGAAGCAGCGGGATGACGTTCTGGTAGAAATTGCCCTGCAGTATACTGATTCCTATAACATGGACAGTATATTTTCCTATGCTAACAACATCAATACCATTGACGGAGGTACCCACGAGGCCGGCTTTAAAGCAGCCCTGACCAGAGTAATAAATGATTACGGACGCAAATACAACATTTTTAAAAACGGCTTGAGTAGTCTTATGGGAGAAGATATCAGGGAGGGGCTTACAGCGGTGATCAGTGTGAAAGTGACGGAGCCGCAATTTGAAGGCCAAACCAAAACAAAGCTGGGCAACAGTGAGGTAAGAAGTATTGTAGATACGGTCATGGGTGAAGGTCTGGGTACATTCCTGGAGGAAAATCCCCAGGTCAGTAAGATTATTCTAGAAAAAGCAATCACATCTTCCAGGGCGCGTGAGGCTGCCCGCAAGGCCAAAGAACTGACCAGGCGTAAAAGCGCCCTGGAAAGTACAACTCTGCCGGGCAAACTGGCGGACTGTTCCGAACGGGATCCTTCGCACTGCGAGATTTATATTGTGGAGGGCGACTCCGCCGGCGGATCAGCCAAACAGGGACGGGACAGGAGATTTCAGGCCATATTACCCCTGAGGGGTAAAATTTTAAATGTGGAGAAGGCCCGCCTGGACAGAATTCTGGCCAATGAAGAAATCCGGGCCATGATCACTGCCTTTGGGACAGGCATCAGTGAAGAATTCGATATTTCCAAGGCCAGGTACCACAAGGTTATCTTGATGTCTGACGCCGATATTGACGGCGCTCACATCCGCACACTGCTGCTGACCTTCTTTTACCGGTACATGAGGCCGCTACTCGAAGCGGGATATGTTTATATCGCGCAGCCGCCATTATACAAGGTAAAGAAGGGAAAAGCCGAAAAATATATCTATAACGACGCCGAACTGGAAAAATATTTAAGCGAGATCGGCAGGGGAGGCATCACCATCCAACGGTATAAAGGCCTTGGTGAAATGGACGCAATCCAGCTTTGGGAAACCACAATGGACCCGGAAACCAGGACCGTGCTGCAGGTTAACCTGGAAGATGCAATTGAAGCGGACTCTATCTTTTCCATGCTGATGGGGGATAGGGTAGAGCCGCGGCGGGACTATATCGTAGAAAACGCCCGCCTGGTGCGAAACCTGGATGTGTAAAACCAGTCATATTTGTGAATGGTATTTGTCTACACTTGAGACCACCCGTTTTTCCGGGTGGTTTTTTAGATTTTTGGGAGTTTTCCAAATTATTAGTAATGCAGAGAAATAAGGAGTATAAAAAAGCCAGGCCGATTTAATTTCCAAATATTGCCTGACAGGGGACTTGCAATAATATGGTAATATTGAAATCAAAAACAGGTGGCAATAAATGTAAACTACCCCGCCGTAGAAAATGAGAAGGCAGTCGGTAGTTGAATATAGAAAAACCTGGTATTAATTTAGAGGAGCTGAAAGCCTGCAATAATAAAACAATAAGTTTAACAATTTAATCAACCAGCCTTTCTTAAATGGGTGACCAAAGGAGAGGATAAAAATGAAAACGATCACTGTCTACAGACCGGTAAAGAAAAAAAAAGTAAAATCTCTATTTCTGGTGGCGCTGCTCCTGTTAATGTCTTTCTTAGCCGGCGCCGTTACGGAAAAATCAGTTCACTTCCTGCAGGATGTTATAGAGGCAGCGCCCATTGCGCTTAACGAGCTAAAATCGTTTTTCAGAGAAAAAATTATATTTAAGGTTGGCGCCATAGTCGCCCAGGCTAAATGGTCAGCGGCAATCATAGTATCAATAATAATGCAGGAAGGTACTCATGTGATCAGGGGTCCTTAATAAATTGAAAATTTAAGCGAAGGAGGTTTTTGGTTAGGGAAACAAAAATAATATTATCTTTCGCGGCGCTGGCCGCAGACATTATCGGGCAGGTTTAGGCAGAATTTAAAACTTGCCCCCCGGAAAACCGGTAGAAAGATATTTTGTACGTACGTAACGATATGAACAAGAGAGCATAAAAGGATTTGAGGTGAGGCAGCTTGATTGTATAAAAACCTCCAGGTATTACCAAACTTGGAGGGGAAAACAGAGCTCCAGTACTGCTGCAGCGGCCAAGAGGCTATATAATTAACGGGGTTACAGCTCGATACCCCGGGGTAAAATACCCTTATTCCAAGCCGTGCCGCCAAAAGCTGAAAAAAACAAAGGTTCATATTTTACACAGAGGTTTAAAGCGGGCTGGATAGCCTGCTTTTTTTAGCCCTGGTCAGATTAGGGTAAATTGCATTTGCACTTTTATTTTGGTATAATTCCCCTGGTAGTTATACGTGGAGGTGACCAACTTGCCGTCTTTAACCGGTAAAGTGGTTCCAATTGATATAAATGAAGAAATGAAGCACTCTTACCTCGATTACGCCATGAGCGTTATTGTGGGACGGGCGCTGCCGGATGTGAGGGACGGCTTAAAGCCGGTACACCGCCGCATTCTGTATGCCATGCACACCCTGGGCCTGACATCGGACAAACCTCACCGCAAATCTGCTTACATAGTGGGGGAGGTCCTGGCAAAATATCATCCCCACGGTGATGTTGCTGTATATGACGCTCTGGTTAGACTGGCTCAGGATTTTGCCAGCCGTTATCCACTGGTGGACGGTCATGGCAACTTTGGCTCTGTGGATGGTGACTCTGCTGCGGCCATGCGGTACACCGAAGCGCGGATGGCCAGGATAGCCACAGAAATGCTGGTGGATATCGAAAAAGAAACGGTCGACTTTGTTCACAACTACGATGAAAAAACCGAGGAACCATCCGTTTTGCCTTGCCGGATCCCCAACCTGCTCATCAACGGGTCGGCCGGCATAGCTGTGGGCATGGCCACCAACATCCCCCCCCATAACCTGGCCGAGGTGATTGACGGGGTAATCATGCTGATCAACAATCCTGAAGCAGAGGTCAAAGATATTATGACCGTGATCAAGGGGCCTGATTTTCCCACCGGCGGTAAAATTATGGGCAGAGAAGGGATCCTGAACGCTTTCAGCACCGGCCGGGGAACTATTAAAGTGCGGGCCCAGACCTCGATCGAAAAAGCCAATAACGGTAAAAACCGGATTATTGTTAATGAAATACCTTACCAGGTCAACAAAGCCAAGTTGATCCAAAAAATAGCCGATCTGGTTAAGAACAAGAAGATTGATGGGATTACTGATCTGAGAGACGAATCCGACCGCCGCGGCATGCGGATCATGATTGAACTCCGGCGGGACGCCAACCCCCAGATAATCTTAAACCAACTTTACAAACACACCCAGTTGCAGGATAGCTTCGGGGTGATTATGCTGGCTCTGGTGGATGGGCAGCCCCAGATATTAAACTTGAAACAGATGTTATTTTACTATCTGGAACACCAAAAAGATGTGATCGTCAGGCGCACCCGCTTTGATCTTAGAAAGGCTGAGGAACGCGCCCATATTTTAGAGGGACTGCGCATAGCCATTGCCTACCTGGACGAGGTTATAAAAATAATCCGGTCTTCCCACACCACAAATATAGCCAAAAAGGCTTTACGTGATAGATTTTCATTATCGGAAAAACAAGCTGAAGCTATCGTGGAAATGAGGCTGCGGCAGTTGACCGGTCTGGAGCGCGAAAAACTCGATCAGGAATACAATGAACTCCTGGCTAAAATTGCTTACCTGCGCGGCATTCTGGAAAGCGAGCAGAAGGTTCTTGATATCATTAAAAAAGAGCTATCAGCAATTAAGAAAAAATATGCCGACACCCGGCGTACCTATATATCGGATGAAGAGGCGGTAATGGGGCTCGAGGACTTGATCCCGGAAGAGGACGCCGTGATTACGATAACCAATCAGGGCTACATCAAGAGAATACCCCTGGACACTTACCGTAATCAGCGCAGGGGCGGCCGTGGCGTAATGGCTATGGGCACCAAAACGGAAGATTTCTTGCGGCACCTTTTTATCACTACAACCCATCACTTTTTACTGTTTTTCACCAACCAGGGTAAAGTGTTCCGCCTGAAAGTGCATGAAATACCCGAAGCCGGACGGCAGGCTAAGGGCACCGCGATCGTTAACCTGCTTTATATTGGCGGTGATGAAAATATTACGGCGGTGATCCCGATCAAAGAGTTTGACTCTGAGCAATACCTGTTCATGGCCACCCGGTACGGCCTGGTCAAAAAAACATCTCTTGACCGGTATGACAGTTCCCGGCGGGACGGCATTATTGCCATCTCTCTAAATGAGGAAGACCAGCTTGTTGATGTAAAACTTACCAACGGAGAAGAAGAAATTGTGCTGGCTACCAGGAGGGGGCAGGCGATCCGTTTTCCAGAGGAGCAGGTGCGCCCGACGGGCCGCAATACACGCGGTGTAAAAGGAATCAATCTGGCGGCCAATGACGTGGTTGTGGGTATGGAGACCGTGCGGCCTAAAGCATATTTGCTCACGGTAACTGCCAACGGGTTTGGCAAACGGACCCTGCTTACCGCGTACCGCGCCCAGACCAGAGGCGGCAAGGGTGTTATTAACATCAAAGTGAATCAGAGGAACGGCCATGTTGTGGCTGTACAGGTGGTTACAAGCGATGAGGAAATTATGATGGTCAGCGCTGAAGGGATTGTAATCAGATTCAGCGCCGAAGATATCTCTAAAATTGGCCGGGCTACCCAGGGTGTTACCCTGATGAGGCTTGATCAGGGAGATACCGTGGTGGCCGTGGCCAGAGTACATTCAGACGATTAAGGAAGTAAGAGATTTTCAAACCTGGAATCTTCTACAAATATCTGGCAGGTTTAACCTGCCAGATATTTGCCTGCTTTAGCGCAGAAATCTATGATAAAAGAAGGTTGGCAGAGCTTATGCTATTATTTCTTCCTTAAACCATAAAAAAGAGTGCATATACTTATTGACAGGTAATGTTATAATTTACATATATTAACACTCAATAGAAGGAGGGGTGTTATAACATTAAAAAAGCATTAAGATTATTTGTTATGCTTGTCCTGATCGCTTCTTTATCGCTTAACGCCGGCGGTCTTCTGGCAAAGACCCTTTACTTTATTAAGCCTTTTATAGAGTAAAACGAATATGAATGCTTTGCTAACGCCTGCCCGGCGTTTTTTATATACCCACAGATTAACTTGTTTTTGCATATAAATTATTATAAAATAACTTGGTAGTAAAAGGACTCGATTGGAGGCATTTTTAGTGGTTGAAAAGGGAACCGGGACTGTAAGAAAAGGCCTTGCGGAAAGGTTAAAGGGCGGCGTGATCATGGATGTCACAACCCCCGAGCAGGCTAAAATAGCGGAAGAGGCAGGGGCTTGCGCTGTAATGGCTTTGGAACGGGTTCCGGCGGATATCAGGGCTGCCGGAGGTGTGGCCAGGATGGCCGACCCCACTATAATTTTACGAATTATGGAGACCGTGACAATTCCTGTAATGGCCAAAGCTCGCATCGGCCATTTTGTTGAAGCCCGCATCCTGGAAGCGCTGGGTGTGGACTATATTGACGAAAGTGAAGTGCTTACGCCTGCAGATGAAAACTTCCACATAGATAAAAAATCATTCAAAGTGCCCTTTGTTTGCGGCGCTCGCAATTTGGGCGAGGCGCTCAGGCGCATTGGCGAGGGAGCGTCCATGATCAGAACCAAAGGAGAGCCAGGCACAGGAAACGTGGTTGAGGCGGTAAGGCATATAAGAATGGTGATGGGAGAAATCAGGCGCGTGCAAAACATGCCGCGGGAAGAATTAATGTCCGCGGCCAAAGATATGGGCAGCCCGTATCACCTTTTGTTGGATGTAGCGGAATCCGGGCGGCTGCCGGTGGTGAACTTTGCCGCCGGAGGCATAGCCACTCCCGCCGACGCGGCCTTAATGATGAACCTGGGCTGTGACGGCATCTTTGTGGGTTCCGGCATATTCAAATCAAAAGATCCCGCTGCCAGGGCAAAAGCTATCGTAGCGGCCACCACTCACTATAACGACCCGCAGATTCTGGCGGAAATCTCCAAAGGCCTGGGTGAAGCCATGCCGGGTCTGGAGATACAAACTATCGCCCCTGAACAGAGAATGCAGGACCGGGGTTGGTAAATCCTGTGATAATAATTAAACCGGAGATCTACGGCATCCATCAATACTGTCCTGCTGAAATGCGCAAATATTTGAAATAGCGCGTATTTATATTTCGCTCTTGCAAATTATTGTCGAGTGTAGTAATATTTTAAACATATTTAATCAGATAAATAAACTCGGTGAAGGGGTAAAGTAATCCGTCGAAATTTTTCAGAGAGCCGGTGGTGGCTGTAAACCGGCATTTTCGTCAGGACGAAAAGGCTCCCCTGAGGGGGTACGCTGAAAACAGCAGTAGGCGGACACGGGCAGTTCCCGTTAGCACATACTCGAGAGGATCGGATAATAATATCCGGTCAAACAAGGGTGGCACCGCGGGAGAAATACCCTCTCGTCCCTGTAAAATTTTACAGAGACGGGGGGGTTTAATAGTTTCAGGTTTCGTTTTATTTAAATAAGGGGGATATTAAAAAATGCAGGACAAACAATATTTAATGATACCGGGACCGACACCTGTGCCTCCAACGGTGACAGCAGCCATATCGATGCCGATCATCGGCCACCGGACGGAAGATTTCGCCCAGAGGCATGAGCAGATTGTTAAAATGGTACAAAAGGTTTTTCAGACCAAAAACGATGTCTTTATCATTACAAATACCGGCACCGGCGCCCTGGAAATGGCCATAGCCAATACAGTGAGCCCGGGAGATAAGGTCCTGGCTTTGATCACCGGTAATTTTGGCGAGCGTTTTACCAGAATCGCCAAAGCTTACGGCGGCGATGTGATTGAGGTGGACTTCGGCTATGGTAACAATGTGGATTTGAATGTGGTCAAGAAGGCAATAAAGGAGAACCCTGACATTAAGGTTGTCCTGGCCACCCAAAACGAAACATCCACCGGCGTTTGCAACGATATCGAAGGTATCGGCGCCCTGGTGGCAAAAACCCCCGCGCTGCTGCTGGTAGACGGTGTCAGTGGTGTGGGCGGTATAGAAATAAAAGTGGACGAGTGGGGCGTTGACATGCTCTGCACGGCTTCCCAAAAGGCATTTATGCTGCCGCCCGGCCTGGCTATGGTAAGTGTCAGCGACAAGGCCTGGGAAGTTACCAATAAAAATAAATCTCCCCGTTTTTATTTCAGCCTGCCGGCTTTCAAAAAAGTCTATGACAAGTGGAACACGGCCTATACACCAGCTGTGTCCCTGTTCTTCGGGCTGGAAGCTTCACTGAAAATGATGTTGAACGAGGGGATGGATAATGTATACAAGCGCCACGCTATTTTAACCAGGGCTACCCGCTCCGCCATTAAAGCGCTGGGATTAAAACTCCTGACGGAAGATCACTGCGCGTCGAACGTACTGACCGCTGTGTGGGGTCCGGAAAATATAGGCGCGGATGAACTGCGAAAAATAATCAAGAAAAATTACGGAGTAACTTTTGCCGGGGGACAGGGCCCGCTCAAAGGGAAAGCCTTCCGGATTGCCCACATGGGATTTTGCTATAAAATGGATATCATGATCGCCATAAGCGCTCTTGAAATGGGCCTGGCGCAGGCTGGCTATCCCGTAGAGCTGGGGGTTGGCGTGAAGGCAGCCCAGGAAGTTTTTTTAGGGAGGGAATAATCGATGAAAGTACTGGTAATGGACAATGTTGAAGAAGAAGGCTTGCAGGCCTTGAGGCGGGAGCCTGATATACAAGTGGATATCGGGAGCAAAATGACCGAGGATGAACTTGTGGAAATTATCGGCGACTATGACGGGATGATTGTGCGCAGCGCCACCAAGGTAACCGCCAGGGTGCTGGAACACGCCACCAAAATGAAAGTAATCGGTCGCGCCGGGGTGGGCGTCGACAATATCGACGTTGCCGCCGCCACCGCCAGGGGAATCCTTGTAGTCAACGCGCCCGGCGGTAATACAATAGCAGTGGCCGAGCTCACTATGGCCATGATGCAGTCTCTGGCTCGCAACATTCCCCAGGCCAACGCCAGCCTGCGCACGGGTAAATGGGACAAAAAAGCATACAAGGGCGTTGAACTGAGAGACAAAGTCCTCGGAATAATCGGTCTGGGACGGATCGGTTCGGCCGTGGCCAAGCGGGCGCAGGGCATGGAAATGCAGATTGTGGCTTATGACCCCTATATTACTGAGGAAAAAGCGGAAATGCATGGCGTCGAACTGATTCCTCTGGAAGAGCTGTACAAAACTGCTGACTTTATCACTGTGCACCTGCCCTTGACCAAGGAGTCCAAAAACATGCTGGGCAAAGAAGCTTTTGCGATGATGAAGCCGGGGGTGCGGATTGTAAACTGTGCCCGGGGCGGCGTAATCGATGAAGCCGCTTTGTATGAAGCAATGACATCAGGCATAGTTGCCGGAGCGGCGCTGGATGTTTTTGAAAAAGAACCCAACACCGAAACTCCCCTTTTTGAATTAAACAACTTTATCGCCACACCCCACCTGGGCGCGTCCACCCAGGAAGCGCAGCTGTGTGTGGCAGTTGATGTGGCCGAAGAGGTTGTAGCGGCGCTGCGAGGAGATTTTGTTAAAAACGCGGTCAATATTCCTTCCCTTGGCCCGAAAATTATGGCCGTGGTCAAACCCTTTCTCTCGCTGGCCGAAAAGATGGGCAAATTTACCGCTCAGTTGATCAACGGGCGGGTGAATAAAATAGAGGTTACCTACAGCGGCGACCTGGCCAACCAGGAGGTGGCGCCTATTACCACCGCGCTGTTAAAGGGATTTCTGGATACCGTCCTGCAGGAGATGGTTAACTATGTAAACGCGCCGCTTCTGACAAGAAACCGGGGCATCACTGTTGTCCAAAAACAGGCTGAAACAGAAGGAGACTATGCCAATCTGATATCAGTCCAGATGATTTCCGACAAGGATGATATTTCGGTGGAAGGCACTATTTTCAGAGGACACGACCCCCGCATAGTATCTATTAACGGCTACCATGTGGACGCGGTTCCCGAAGGGCACATACTTTATGTGCCGCATATAGATAAACCGAGGATTATCGGACCGGTGGGCAACCTCATCGGCGCCCAGAATATAAATATTTCAGCTATGCAGGTGGGGCGCAAAGTGGTCGGCGGAAAAGCCGTGATGCTGCTCAGCGTTGACTGCCTTGTGCCGGATGAGACACTGGCGGAGATCGCCAAGCTGGACGGAGTGATGGGCGTCAAAAACGTCAGCATTTAAAAAGGAAGGGTGAAGCGTGGAGAACCGTCCGAGACCACTGAAAAACACCTAATAAAAAATAGCAAAAATACTACTAAATACCTCTAAAACACAACTGAAAAACCCCCTATATGATATAATGAATGTAGCGCAAACACTAGATCTAA
>JAQVXL010000100.1 GCA_028709235.1 Desulfotomaculaceae bacterium | reverse complement strand
CATTTAGCCGGGTTCACATCTATGCGCTGGGCAATTTCGGCATAATACTCTGGAGCGGGTTTACAGTAATGCATGTGTTCGTATGATGTTACCAATTCATAGGGGAAGTCTCCCACTCCCGCCCAATCCATACGGCATTGGATGGGCTCAATGGGGAAGATCGCCTGGGTGGCGATAACAATCTTCTGATCATTTTTACACAATTCCGCCATCATTTCCTTGATCCCCGGAAAAGGTCGGCCATGTTGCTGCAAAAGAGGAAATCTAGTTGTATAAAACTCATTAAAGAAGTCAATGGCCTGGTGCTCGGAGTAAGGCCACCGGGCCAGGAAATTATCCAGAAAAGCTTCTTTATTGGTGTTCTCGCCGCTGCGATCCCGAATCATCTCCCTGGTACAGTGGTCAACCAGATGCACCAACCCGGGCGGGTCTGCAAACCCTTTTTCTGCCGCCAATTGGCTCATGGCCCCAAAATAATATTGAAAAAAATCAACCATATCTATATCTAAAAGAGTCCCGTCCAAATCAAATAGTAACGCATCAAACATTAATTTCTCTCCCCCGGGTTGTTATTCTTTTCATCTTAACAAATATTTCTGCCCCCTGTAAAGGTTGCAAAATGCCCGGGCTTGTATGTACTTCATTCCCGGATTCCGGTATTCACGCGCACATCCCACAGAATCCAGGCGTACCAGCGTTCGGAGTACTGGCGCACCGCGCCTTTTTTGTCTGCCTTTGTTTCCAGATAGCGGTAGATCAGCCGGGTGTTTTTTTCGAGATCCGTTTTATGGTCCGTAAAAATTGAAGCAAAGTATCCAGCCAGATCAAGGTTGATTTGGCCGCTGTCATCTCTTTTTTGCCGGTGATACTGTGTTTCCGGCTGATAACCTTTGAGAAATAACAGATTATAGAGGGCATAGTGTTTATGCCAGCCCGCCATGTGCCTGGAATAGTGTTCGAGATCAAAGACATCCCGGGCTATCTGTTGTTCCAGCTCGTCATACCAGTGAATATAATTGCTGTGAAAACAAAACCCCCTGCTCATTTGCATGGATTTTTCAAGTCCTGCCCAGGTGCCGACAGCAGGGGTAATGGAAGAAAACACCAGGTCAAATTTCTGCGCCCACCCTTGCTGCTCAACGTTTATCTCTCTAAAGTCGCCGGGGATGAACGCGGTATTTTCCCGCCCTTGCTCCCGGGCATAGTCTGCGGCCAGCTCCAGCATCCCCCGGGAGATGTCCAGGCCGGTGACATGGCCTGCCGTGCGCGCAAACTCGACCGCATACCGGCCGGGACCACAACCGATATCAATAACGTTTGAATTTGCGCCCAGTAACCCCCGCGCGCGCAGGTACTGCGCCGTATACAGCACCCGCTCATCCGCGGAGCGCCGGAAGGGGCCATCCGTACTTAATTCACGCCTCCAGCGCTCGGCCCGATCGTCCCAGGATTCCAGCATGGCACGTTTCTTTTTCGTGTTGCCCCTTCCTTGTTCATATAGATGAAGAAAATATTCCAGGTCATTCTTGCCGTCCAACATCAGGTTGTTCACATCCTGTCCGCCAATAATTTAACCGGCCAGACTCCTTTAAAGTCTGGCCGGCAGCTAAACTTAGTTGGGCAAGGAATCTTTTAAAAGCTCTTCCATGTCCGCCCGGGAAACATCCACATGATACATCACCTTGTAGTAATCCTGGGCAGCCTCAATCATATCGATATCATATAAATCCGGATAAAGCAGGTGCGCTACCCAGTGGAGTCCGATAAAACGGTTTACGGAAGGCGGCCGGTCCGCCCAACTGAAAGGCGTGTCCGGCATCTTGTAAACACGACCGTTCTTCACGGCGTCTATCGTGGACCAGGTGGGGTCGGTTTTAATCTTATTATAAGCATCACTGCCGCCTTGCACAATAATAACCTCCGGGTTCCAGTTCAAGACCTGCTCCATCGACACGGCAGTCTGGCCAAAACCGGGCAGCGCATCAACTTCGGCGATATTCCTGGCGCCGGCCTTGTTAAAAACAACCGAGCGGCTGGAATTCGGGGGTTCGGTGGCCAGGCCGTCCGCACCCTCGGCATAATACAGGGTGGTGCGCTCTTCAGCCGGAATCTGCGCCGAAGCAGCGGTCACTTTGTCCAAAATATCCTGGCAGTATGCCGTCAGTTTTTCTGCCTCCTCCTCACAACCGAGCATCCGGCCGAGGAATGCATAGGTTTCAGCGAAATCTTTCATATCCCCGCTGATCAGCACCACCGGTATCTGAAGCTGGGCTTGCAGTTCATCGGCAGAGGAGATATCGTTTTGCGTTGCTTTACCTACGGTGCCGCCCAGCAGCACCTGCACATTCCCCGCCTTAATGGCTTCAAGATTCAATGTCCCGTTGCCGGATTGAGTGCCATAATTGGGCAGGTCGTGTACCGAGGGATGAAGAAACTTTTTTTGTCCTTCGCTAAAGGGACTTGGCGCGTTATTAGGCGCCGCCGTCAGTTTATCAGGGGCAATGGTATACAACGCCACCAGGCTGTTGGTTCCGGTGGGGTATACCCGTTCAAGCTTATCCGGCGCCGGGATGGTAACTTTCCTGCCGCTCGCATCGGTTACTTCAACGGTGTCTCCTTTAGAATCCGCGGTCCTCTGCTCCGGAGCAGAGGATGGCTGTCCGCAGGCTGCGAGCAGCAGCAGGGCCAGCACAAGCAGGGCCACTAAAATGACTGGTTTCAGGTTTCTTTTCATACAATTCCTACCTTCCTGTAATGTTTTATTTATTCCCATTTAATGCACAATTTCCGGCACGGGAATACAGACGGTGGCGTTGCTGTTGGCTGAAATATTCACATCCCTGATCTTGATCACCATATCGTAGATACTCTGCATCGTCGGCTCGTTCATAACCTGCTTGGCCTGCCCCAGGTTGATGATTTTCCCGTCCTGCATGGCGATAACCCGGTCGGCGCAGTACAGGGCATGATCAGGATTATGGGTCACCATGAGAATACTCATGCCATCTCTGGCCAGGCTGAGCATATGGGCCAGGACGGTGTATTGGTTGCCGAAATCCAGGCTGGCCGTAGGTTCATCCATGATCAGGATATCAGGCTGCTGAGTCAGGGCCCGGGCAATAATAACCATTTGCCGCTGCCCGCCGCTTAGTTCCGTATACTTCTTGCGGGCATATTTTAAAACGCCCAGCCGGGACATGGCTTCCCTGGCAATACTGACATCCTCTGCGGTAGGCCGGTAAGTTCTGCTCAAGTGGGGCGTGCGGCCCATCAGCACTACATCCATAACGGTAAAGGGGAAGGGCGGATTGTGGGACTGGGGGATGTAGGCAACTTTTTTAGCCATTTCCTGTTCATCCATCCGGTGGATATTTTCACCGTAGAGGGTTACGGCCCCCTGCTCCGGCTTTAAAAAACCCAGCATTGTTTTTAGCAGGGTGGTCTTACCGCAGCCGTTGGCGCCGAGAATGCAGATGTACTCCCCCGGATCCACGTGAAATGAAATGTCGTTGAGAATTCTATTCTTGCCATAACTAAAGCTCAGATTTTCAACTCTAATCACTGCCGTGGCCTCCTTTGTCATTGTATTTAAAAATCAAGAAAAAGAATGGAACGCCGATAAATGCCGTCAGAATACCAATCGGTAATTCAACTGTAAAGGTGCACCGGGCCACATTGTCCACGATCAGCAGAAAAGTGGAACCAAGTATGGCGCAGGCGGGGATCAGCCGGATAAAGTTGGGCCCGATCAGAGCCCGCCCCAGGTGGGGAATGACCAGGCCGACCCAACCGATCATACCGCAGACGGATACGCTGGAAGATGTAATCAACGTGGCGGCAATGATCACCAGACGCCGGACCCGCTCTGTTTTCACTCCCAGGCTCCTGGCCTCCTCTTCCCCGAAAGACATTACATTTAAGTGCCAGCGCATGCTGAAGATGATCACAAAACTAACGGCTATCGGCAGCAGTATACTCAGCAGACGGGTATTGCTCATGATATTGAAACTGCCCATCAGCCAGAAGGTGATCTGGGGCAGCTTGTTATCCGCATCGGCCAGCAGCTTTAAGGCCGATGTGCCGGAAGAAAAAAGCGTGCTGATCATGATGCCGCCCAGCACAAGGCCCAGCAACGGGTCGCGGCTCAGTTTTTTGGTGGCCTGGGTGGCCACGCTCACGGCCACTATACCGCTGATGAAACCAAATAACTGCACCATCAAGGTCGGCAGCCCCAGCAGCATGGCCAGGCAGGCGCCAAAGGCCGCGCCGGCCGAAGCGCCCAGGAGATCAGGAGAAACCATCGGGTTTTTGAACATCCCCTGATAGGCCGCCCCTGCTATGGAAAGGCCTCCCCCCACAATCAGCACGGCCAGGACGCGGGGCAGCCGGATATTGAACAGGGTCGTTTCCATATTTACGTTTTTAATTTGGCTGGGATCCGCAAAATGATAATACAAAGTATGTAAAAGATCCGGTAGAGAAATCGGGAATCTGCCAATCGTAAAGGAAATCAGGAATACTGTAACGGGCAAAATCAGCAGTACCGGCCAATTGTCGGAAAGACGCTCTTTCCAGTTTGCAGGCATATTTATGCTCCTTATTTTTGTGCTGAAACTGTGCCGCATTCCCAATTACCGGTTTAGTTTTCTTTTCTTAGATAATCCACAGCGGCCTTGCTCTTTATTTCCAATGCTAATGCTAATCAGTTAGTTGGCATGTACTCATTACTCATACAATTATTATTTGTAACACAAGATAACAACACGCTAGTCTGATGTTATTATACATAACGTGTTGTTGTTTTTCAAGAACCGATTTTACCTTTGAGCAGATGCCAACTGTTACGCCCACAACACCGCCTTACAGCAAAACACAACATAAGCATACAAAAACTAACCAAGTCATGAAATCCTATTGGAACAGATAAATATTTACCATTAAAACATTAACCATTTTTACCCATACGGCATATAGTATTTTAAGTCAGTTAACCTGAGAATTCATTTGCGAAAGGAGGAAATAAAATGGGATGGACCAATGAGCCGGAGT
>JAQVXL010000099.1 GCA_028709235.1 Desulfotomaculaceae bacterium | reverse complement strand
CAAACTGTAACTATCATCGATGGAGAGGAAGTGACCATTGATGATGCCGATGATCTGTCCGCACCGGAAGCTTTAGATGCCACAGCCGTTAGTTCCAGCCAGATCAAACTGACCTGGGATGAGGTAAGTGATGCCGACTACTATTATGTGTACCGGTCGACCTCCTCTTCCGGCAGTTACAGCAAAATAGGCACGGCGACAACCGAGAGTTATAAGGATACCGGCCTGTCGTCGGAAACCAAGTATTATTACAAAGTGAAGGCTGTCAACAGCTCCGGCGCCAGTGCCTTTTCGTCAGTTATCTATGCAACTACTGAATGATCGTCCCAGCGTTTTCCGTAAATTTGAATGATTTCTTCATCGGTCAACTCTAAATTGTGCGATAAAGGTTGATTACCTCTCTGATAATGCGGATCTCACCGACCGGAATAAATCGTAAACTTGGCGTTAAAAACAGCGTTACCCAGGATACCAACCAATATCCTGGGTAACATAAATAATTCAAAAGCATCCTGTATGGCCTCATGCAGGTGCTGTATGGGAAATTGATGAAGCATGGGGACCCCGGGTGCAGTATATGTCTAGACGTGATCCGGCCACATGACACAGTTGCTTCCCTGACGTTTGGCTTTGTATAAAATTTGATCAGCCGTTTCAATGAATTCCGCTGACCCGCCTTCTTGTTCAGGTATACAGGTGACTCCCCCAATACTAACCGTCAGTAGTTCAGACACTTTGGAATATTTGTGGGGTATTCCGTGGGTTTCAATAGATGAGCGAATAAACTCCGCCTTGTCCCTGGCGCCATCTGCAGTGGTATTAGGCAGCAGTACTGCAAATTCATCTCCACCGATGCGGGCAACGAAATCCGTAGCCCGTTTCAGGATGTTGGTAAGTATCGCCGCAACTTCTTTGAGAGCTTCATCACCTTTGGAATGACCATAATTATCATTAAATTGTTTAAAATAATCAATGTCCAGCATCATAAGAGAAATTGGTGTCTTATCACGTAGAGCGCGGGCCCATTCAATGGACAGTCGATTGTTGTAATTGCGTCTATTGGGTATTTCCGTTAAAGCATCCAATAGTGCGATACTCTCTATTAATTTTCTTTGCCTGACAATTTTAATATGATTGTTTACCCTGGCCAGAACTATTGCCGGACTGAATGGCTTGGTAATGTAATCAACGGCACCCAGGGTCAGTCCTTTTTCTTCGTCCGCATCATTGTTCAAGGCAGAAATAAAGATGACCGGAATGTCTTTCAGGGTATCATTGTTTTTTATCTCATAGAGCACCTTATACCCGTCCATATCCGGCATGATTATATCCAGAAGAATCAAATCGGGCGCCTGTTTGGCAGCTCGTTCCAGTGCCTGGATACCGTTTTTTGCCAGAACAACAGTATATTTTGTCTTTAGAATATCGGCCAGAATTTTAAGGTTGCTGCGTTCATCATCAACAATAAGAATCCTTTCTTTGTCCTGTTGTATCATAATCATCATTCCTTTTTCAACTGTTTAAAATACTTCACCGGGGGTTCTCAGATCTCAATCATTATTCAGATGACACGTCAAGTACAGCGCTTATTTCATTAAGTGTTGCCATTGCTTCATCAAAATCCAGACTGTCAATCTGTTCCACCATTCTATCCGCCAGGGCAGCCGTTTGTCCCGACGACAGCGTCTCAGCAATTTCATTCAGTAGATCTGTTGTTTCCGCATTGCCTTCTTCCAGCAGAGGACGTAATTTTTCTATTAGCTGCCTGGCTTTAAGTCGATCTATTGAACCTGTCCTGACCGGGGGAATCCCCGGTTCAAGCAGTGCAGATGCTTGTATTTCCTCCAGCACAGCCTGCAGCGCTTCTGCAAAGGGTAAATACAACAGTTCCAGCCGGTCATACCGCCCTTTCATTAAAGCCTCTTCCAGCCCGGCGGCTGTCTCAAAAAGTCTGGCAGCAGCCAGAGTACCCGCTAATCCCTTAATCGTATGAACCTCGATAAGGGCTTTTTGATAATCGCCCGACTCAATATACTTGTAGATATCTCCAGCGGAACACCGGTTATCATCCACAAAATCCCTGAGCAGCTTTCTATATAATTTGATATTGCCGGCAATATTCTTTATCCCTTTTTCCGTGCTAATCGTTTTAAATTGCGGCAGCGCTTCTTCATCAGGAGAAAGAGCATTGCTGTCAGATTCCTGCACAGACATCATATTTCTGGGTTTTATCCATTTAATTAACATACTCTTTAGTTTCTCCGGATCTATCGGTTTGGTAATATGCTCGTTCATCCCTGCTTCCAGACTTATTTCCCGGTCACCAACCATTGCATTGGCAGTCATGGCAACAATAGGCAGGTCATGATATTGACCCGTGCTTCTGATTTTTCTGGTTGCTTCCAGCCCATCCATGCCTGGCATATGGATATCCATTAAAACCAGGTCAAAGGGCCTTTTGGCCAACGCGTCAATTGCCTCGAAACCGTTGCCGGCAATAGTCACCTCAAGTCCGACCTGTTTTAACAACTCGGTTGCTACCTGCTGGTTGATTTCATTGTCCTCTACCAGCAGTACTGCCGCACCTGCAATGGCATGTGTTGATTCTGCAACCCGGTCATCGTTTTCACTTGCCTGCCCGGCGCCGTTTGCTTTCTTGTCCTTTTTTAAAACATCTATGATGGTATTAAAAAGCGCGGACTGTCTTACCGGTTTGGTTAAAAAGCCATCAATATTGTTTATTCTTTCATCTTTCCTGGCATCTTCAATATCATAGGCGGTAACCATAAGTATAGCTGGTATCTTCGACATGTTTTGTTTGCTTTTTATAGCATGGGCTGTTTCAATTCCATTAAGTCCCGGCATTTTCCAGTCCATCAGTACCAGATCATAAGGATTGTTTTCCATGTCGGTAGCCTCAACACTGCGCAGAGCCTCTTCGCCTGATGAAGCGGTAGATACGTCAAAATGAAATGAACTTAGCATACTTCTGAGCACTTCTCTGGAAGAAGCATTATCATCAACAACGAGAGCTCTGACACCGCGCAAATCTTCCCAGTGAGCCTCTGCTTCACTTTGCCTGGCTTCCCCGGTTTCAAGCCTGACCCTAAATGAAAAGCAACTGCCTTTGCCCGGCTCGCTATCTACCCATATTTTCCCACTCATAAGCTCAACCAGATGTTTGCATATGGCCAGTCCAAGCCCGGTGCCACCAAATCTACGGGTTGTACTCTCATCTGCCTGGGTGAAGGAAATAAACAGTTTATCAATCTGATCGGGAGACAAACCTATCCCTGTATCCTTGACTGTAAAGCCAAGGGTAACCTGATTACCCGTTTTGTCCACCAGGCCGACTCCAATAAAGATCTCACCTTTTTCGGTAAATTTTACCGCATTGCCGGCCAGATTGGTAAGTATCTGGCCAAGTCTGAACGGATCTCCTACCAGGTTAAAGGGTACACCAGAATCAATTGATACAATCAATTCCAGCCCTTTTTCTTGAGCTTTAAGTACGATTAAATCGGATACTCTGTCAAACAATTCTTCCAGGTTAAAATACCGTTTTTCCAGTGAAATTTTATTCGCCTCAATTTTAGAAAAATCGAGGATATCGTTGATTATTACCAGTAGATTATCGGCTGCATCTTTTGTTTTTCGCAGGTATTCGGCAATCCGTACAGGAGGATTAATGCTCAATGCCAGATAGGTCAGACCAATGATAGCGTTCATAGGGGTTCGAATTTCATGGCTCATGCGAGCCAGAAACATACTCTTGGTCTGTGTCGCCTCTACCGCCTGCTTTTGGGCAGCTTGAAGTTCTTCCATGGATTTTTTTAGTGATTTCGTATGCTCCTGAATCTCTTCCTGATTCGCCTGAAGCTGCTCGGTCATACTATTGAAATTTTCTACCAGTTGTCCGATTTCATCCGCCTGCTTAACCATTATACGGGATGTTAAATCCCCCTCGGTGATTTTCTTCATCTGTGATGATATATCTGAAAGGCGTTTAACTATCTGACGGCTTAAATAGTAAACCAGTCCAAAGAACAGCAATATGCTTAATAATTCAAAACCCAAATTCCGATAGAGCAGAGGTTTCAATGAGTCCGATATATCCTTCTCCGGAACATATGAGATCATGAAAAAGCTGGACCTATCTTTGCCGCCCGGTATGCCCGGGTCACCTTCCAGTACATTACTACTCAACTGACTGGTATCAATAACCGGCATATAAGAAATAAATGCCTTGCTTTGACCTGAAAACACCCTGCCTGCTTCTATGCCGTTTTGGTTGATCAGATCAGCCAACTCCCCCGGCTGTAGTTGTTTCGAATCAGTCAGGAATTTTGTCTCATCCTCATTAAAGAGCAGAACATCAACCCCGGATAATCCTCGTTCCCTTAAATCGTTCTTAATTTTATTAGTAATGCCTTCGACAACAGTCCAATCCAGAATTCCCATGAGATAGCCCTGCAGCTCGTGATTTTGCTTTATTACCGGCACAGCATATATATATGAATCCGAACGAAACGGCAGGCCGGCCTGTTCTGAAAGCATTTTTCCACCCATAAATACGGTAGGGAGGGGATTTTCAATATAGTCATTTAATTTGACATACTTGAATTGAGCCTGTCTGTATTCAAGCGAGTTGGTCTGTCCAATATCGCTCATATTCTGTAAATATTCATCAGTCTTACGGAGTTCATCCTGATATTGGGGAATATTTTGCCGCCAATTTTGATAGTGATTTAGGAGAAAATCTTGTTGTTTTTTATCAAATACTTCTTGCCCAATGATATACCTGGGATGAATATATTGATCCATGTTACCAGACCCTAATTTGCTGTAAAGAATTTGCCCGTTTGTATCAGTTAAAGCCAGTAAGGAAAATCCGGGATACATCTTCATCAACTGACCGATTCTGTTGTCAGTTTCCGGTGTCACCTGCAGGGAAGGCGATGTTTCCTTGATAAAAGATCTAGCCAATAATTCAAAGGTTGAACTTCTCAATTCGAAATAACGGCTTAATTCATTGGCGCCGTTTTCTATCGCCAGTGAGCTCAAATTCAAAATAGTATCTTTAGCCGACTGGCGCTGGGAC
>JAQVXL010000042.1 GCA_028709235.1 Desulfotomaculaceae bacterium | reverse complement strand
CTGAAAGAGATTTTGCCACATTCCCGGCGGGAATATTTTGGCTGAGTTCCATATCAGCGAATTCCGCTGCTCCGGCTGTGCCTACCGCCAGCGGGGCGGCAAATGAAAGTTTCGGGTGGGGGTTGAATCCCTGTGTGAAGGCAATGGGCAGGCCGGCCCGCCTGGCGGCCCGCTCAAAGGCTCTGATCAGGTCCAGGTGAGAGATATATTTGGCCGGGCCTTCTTTGGCGTACATCATTCTATACCTGAACATCATAGCTCACTCCCCGCGTAAAAAGGTTCAATCTCCAGGGCCGGGCATAACCCGCAGCCGGGACAGTTTTCGCTGCGGCAGTCCGGGGTAACCCTGCCGGCCAGCGCTCTTTCATGTTCAAGAACAAGGTACTGCCTGGATACTCCCGGATCGATATGACTCCAGGGCAATGGGTCATCATAGCCAAAGCGGCGGTAAGCATAAGCCTCCGGGTCAAGCCCGGCCAGGCGGAAGGCTTCCAGCCAGAGTTCAATATTAAAATATTCCGACCACCCGTCAAACCGGCAGCCCAGTTCAAAAGCCCTGACCAGCACATGGCCCAGGCGCCTGTCGCCCCGGGCGAAGGCAGCTTCAATGAAGCTAAGGTTGGCGTCATGGTAATTCAAGGTCAAACCCCGCTCCCTTGTTTGAGATGAAAGGGCCTGCTGTTTCCTTCTCAGGGTACCCAGCGGGTCCTGCGGCTCCCACTGGAACACGGTATGCGGTTTGGGTACGAATGAGGCAACACTGACAGTTACCTTTAAGCGCCCGCGGGGTACGCCGCTTTTACGTCCCAGGGCCAGCACCGCCCTGGCCAAACGGGCAATTCCGGCCAAATCATCGTCTGTCTCTGTGGGCAGGCCGATCATAAAATATAATTTTACTGCCGTCCATCCTTCCCTGAAAGCCGCCCCGGCCGCTTCCATCAGGTCATTTTCAGTGACTCCTTTATTTATCACATCCCTGAGCCGCTGTGTGCCTGCCTCCGGCGCGAATGTAAGGCTGGAGCGGCGCACGCGCTGGACTTCCCGGGCCAGTTCCATTGAAAAATGGTCTGCCCGCAGGGAAGGCAATGACACGTTAACCCCCTGTCCGGCATGGGCACTGGCAATGGCCTTGATCACTGCCAGTACCGGGGTGTAGTCGCTGGTACTGAGGGATGTGAGAGAAATCTCGTCAAAACCGGTATTTTTAACCAGCCCGGCCGCCTGGCGCAATACCGTCTCAGGTTTTTTCTCCCGCACCGGACGGTAGATCATGCCGGCCTGGCAAAAACGGCAGCCCCTGGTACAGCCCCTTAAGACCTCGATCATCATCCGGTCATGCACCGCTTCCGTAGCCGGCACAACCGGTTTGAGCGGAAAAGGCGCCGCGTCAAAGTCCTTAACCACCCTTTTGGTTATCTTCTCCGGCACTCCTGCGCACACCGGCCTGATCTTTAGAAAAGTCCCATCCTCCCGGTAAGCAACCTTATAAAGGGATGGCGCATATATACCGGGAATCCCTGCCGCCTTAAGCAGCAGTTCATTTTTTTTAAGCTTTTTCCGCTTGCCTGCCAGCACCAGATCCAGCAGTTCATTAATCACCTCTTCACCCTCGCCGATCACAAAAATGTCAATAAAATCTGCCATTGGTTCCGGGTTGAAGGCGCATGGCCCCCCCGCGATCACCAGGGGCTCTCCTTCATTTCTCTGTTCAGAACGCAGGGATATGCCGGCCAGGCTCAGCATATAAAGGATATTGGAAAAGCTCATTTCATACTGCAGGGTAAAAGCAACTATATCAAAATTTTTAACCGGCCGTTGGGACTCCAGAGCAAACAGCGGCAGCCCGTTTTCACGCATCTGGTCCGCCATATCCGGCCAGGGGGCGAATACTCTCTCCATTAAAGCGTCCGGCCGGCTGTTTACAATACTGTACAGGATCTGCAGTCCCAGATGGGACATGCCCACCTCATAGACATCAGGAAAGGCAAAGACAGTCTTGATTTGTGTTTTGTCCCAGTCCTTGCGTACAGAGTTCCATTCTCCGCCCGTATAACGGGCGGGCTTTTTTACCTGTGATAAAATATGTTCAAGCTGATTCATAGTCTCATATCTCCCGTAAACACTGATTAATATATAGTATTACCGTAAGCGAAGGGTAAAATATCCCTGGTCCAGACTGTACCTGGCATTTTACTCGTTACCTGGCAATTATATACTAAATTTTGAAAAATAATAAGCGGGAATCCCCGCTGCTTTTCAATTGATTAATTATTTTGTTTTAATCAAATCACCGATGCTTATGTTCATACCGTCCTGGAGCAGCGCGTCAACTATCTGGGCCTCACTGACCACACCTTTGTACTGCCAGTCTTTGTCCAGCAGCATGACAATATGGAATCTCTGGGGAATGAAGGCTTTGGTAACATCTCCAAGCCGCACATAGTCAAAAGAAACCAGAGGTTCGGCAGGAAGCACCCCTGCCGCTGCCAGCTCAAGCTTCTTTTGGGTCAGATGCCTGATAAAGTGGAAGGGCGCCAGTCCTTTTTCACGCGTGGCTGCGTACAGCAGAAAACCACCGGTGATCAAGATGTCCAGGCCCGATAAACCCACCAGCAAGCCGGCAGTTCCCAGCAGGACAATGGACACACCCCAGAATTGGCCTAACCAGGCTGCTTTATAGGTAGCCTCTCTGAACCCCACCCGCCTGGCCAGATAAGCTCGAAAAACCCTGCCGCCATCCAATGGCAGCGCCGGCAATAGATTAAAAGAGGCCATCAGGAAATTGGACTGAATAAAGAAAGAAGTCAGTTGACCATCCCACAGTCCGTAACCTTTTAAGGCGGTAGCCAGACCGGCCAGCAAAAGGTTCGCTGACGGGCCGGCGGCTGCGACCAGAGCTTCCCTGGAAGGATTCAGGACTACTTCACCGCCGATACGGCTGACCCCGCCAAAAGGCAGCAGTTCCACATCCGATACATTTATTCCGAAACGCCGGGCAGCTGCCACATGGGCCAATTCGTGCAGCAGCACAACAGAAAAGACAATCAGGCCCTGGAGCAGGACCCCGGCCACAAAAAACAGCCCCAGCAGGGCCAGGAAAGCGTTATTAAGATGGATCTCCACACCGGACACAGTGCCTACTTTCAAAGCTAAGACCTCTCTTCAAGGGTTTGAAAGAAAATTTCTGTTTCTAGTGGCTTTTGTCGTTGCGTGATACCAGACATAGAAACGGGGACACACCTCTGTTCCTAGTGGCTTTTGTCGTTATGTGATACCAGACAGAGGAATGGGGACACACCTCTGTTTGGGGATTGGCTTTGACGCCGAGGTATGTCCCCGATTTAAGGGTTGATTTGCAGTCTGCTCAGGGGATCTACCAGTTTTTCATTTTCTCTGAGCTCAAAATGGAGGCTGCCGCCGCTTACGTCGCCTGTATTACCCACTTCACCGACAGTTTGCCCGGCCTTGATCTCCTGACCTTCACTAACAGCCGCTCTGGCCAGTTCGCCATACAGGGTAAAGGCGCCCTGACCATGATCAATTAAAACATATTTGCCCAGTTCCCGGCTGTCGCCCACCTTTTTCACCTGGCCGTCCTGCACGGCCCTTACTTCGCTGCCCACCTGAGCGGCAATATCTATGCCCCCATGAAAGCGCTCCAGGTTATCAAGGGGGTCCACCACCATGCCAAAGTTGCGGACCACCTGGCCTGAAACAGGCAGGGGCAGCGAACCGGCGGCCGGGCCGGTATTAACTATGGAGACAACCGGCTGGGGGCTGCTGAAAAAAGGCCAATCCGCATCTGTCAGCTGCAGCCCGTACTGGACTACTCTTTCAAATACCGGCTGGTAGTTCCATTCCGTGGTCAGTACATACTTCAGGTTTTCTCTTACCTGAACGCCCCAGGGGCTGCTTGTCCCCCTGATCGTGAAAAAGGCGGCCAGTATCAGCAGGACCACCGCCACCCGGTAAAAATGCCCCCTTTTATTACTGCCATACTGCTTTGGTTTTTTCCACCCCGGCTGCTTGTAATAGGCCGAGCCCCAGTCGTCCTGTTGAAAATTGTTGCTGTTTTTATCAAAACCTTTCAGCGTGCTCACCCCAATTTCATTTGAAAATATTCCTAGTTAAGTATATTTCCTTAATTAGGAAATATGACTGGGCACTTACAAAAACCCGCAAAGACATTGGAATGGGGGTAGACCTTTTCTGCGTCATTATATCGTTGCGAAATAGGAGACAGCGGAATGGGGGACACACCTCTCTTACGGGTATTCCTTTGGGGTCGAGGTATGTCCCCGAAGGTATGGCTGGGATATGCTAAGAAAATGACTGTTGCAGGGAGTACAAAATAAAAAAAAACCGGGGCGGGTAGCTCCGGTCGACTAAAAGCACGCTGTTGACTCAAAACAATATATTCTGCTTCTTCATGTTTATGTTCAGCAGCAAACCAATGGCCGCCAGGTTGATCATCATATTGCTGCCGCCGTAGCTGAACAAAGGCAGGGGGATGCCTGTTACCGGCATGATTCCCGTAGCCATACCGACATTTACCAGAACATGAAAAGCGAGCATAGATATTACGCCGGTTGTGATCAGGTAGCCGAAATTATCCCTGGCGTTAACCGCTATTAAGATACAACGATAGATTAGAATAAAAAACAGAAACAACAAAGAGACAGCGCCCACAAAACCCAGCTCTTCCCCCACCACAGAGAAAATGAAGTCTGTATCCTGGATCGGCAGAAAATCGCCATGTGTCTGGCTGCCATGGAACAGCCCCCGCCCCAGCAGGCCACCCTGACCGATAGCAATCTGGGACTGAATCACGTGATAACCGCCATCAAGGGGGTCAGCCCAGGGGTTAAGAAAAATAGTAAGCCGGGTCAGCTGGTAATCTTTTAAGGGGATCCAGAGGTGATAGGCGCTGTTGGCTTCAAGCCAGAAGTGGGCCCAGATCCACAAGGAAACAAAACCCAGGCTACCCACGATAAGACCAAGAAGCAGCCAGGGCCGTGCGCCCGCCGCGAAAAGCATCCCAAACATGATCGCCATGAACACCAGGGATGTGCCCAGATCCGGCTGCTTCAGGACTAATAGCAGCGGAACGCCGATAAAGGCAAAACAAGGGATCAGGTCTCTAAATTTACTAAGCCTGCCCTGGCGCGAGTTGAGAAAGGCAGCAAAACAGATGATAATAAAAAGCTTGGAAAATTCAGAGGGTTGAAAGCGAAAAGGGCCGATTTCGATCCAGCGCTGGGCCCCCAGAGCGGAATCGCCCATAAAGATGACAGCGCCCAGCAAAATCAGGTTTAATATATACAGGTGTTTCATATGCTTGGCCAGATCTTCATAATTAATACTGAACATCACGATCATGGCCACCATACCAACAGCCACATTAATAATTTGTTTGGTAAAATTACTGCTCAGCGCAATATCGTCTTTGGTAGCGCTGAAGATAATCACCAGACTAAAAATAATGATTAAAGCCACAACAGCAAGTAATGTATGATCAAGTTTTTTTAACAGCCGGCTTTGTTTAAACAATGTCCTAAAACACTCTCTCCGCTTGATAATCTCTTAACAGAAAGCACGTGAATCTATTATATAATAACTGGTTGTAAATTAACATGCTGCCGGTGATTTGTCAGGCAAAATAAAAAGCCCGCTATATCCTAACGAGCATTATAAATAAACCTCGCACCTGTTCCTGTATCTACTTAGCCCTGAAAGACGCGGCAGATTATTCACGATTATCGCTCTACGTGTTGTGTTATTAATCTAGGCTTCTGCCGCTCTTTTCATGCCTTTTACCGGGATATTAGCCACCAGCGCCATCGTATTGCCGCTTGAATCCAGGTTTACCTCCAGGGCTGACTCATCGATCTCCATGTGATTGGATATTACCTGAATAATCTCGGCTTTCAGGGTTTCAAGCAGTTGAGGCGAAATACTGGCCCGATCATGTACCAGGACCAGGCGCAGTCTCTCCTTAGCCACATTCTTACTTCCACCGTCCCTATTAAAAAGCCTTGTAAAAAATTCCAGCATCGCTGCGCTCCCCCTCCCTGTTTTATCTCATGCCAAACATTTTCCGTATTTTTCCGAAAAAGCCTTCTTCGTCCAGGCTCATCATCGGTACATCTTCACCCAGTATGCGCTTAACAATATTCCGGTAAGACTGTCCTAAACGGGAACTCTGGTCCAGCACTACCGGCTCACCGCGGTTAGTAGTGATTACAATCATTTCATCTTCGGGGATAACCCCTAACAAGTCGACAGCCAGGATATCAATAATATCTTCTATGCTCATCATATCCCCCTGCCTGACCATTTTAGGGCGAATACGGTTGACGATTAATGCCGGTTCGCGCAGCTCGGAGGCTTCCAGCAATCCGATGATCCGGTCGGCGTCACGCACCGCCGAGACTTCGGGTGTGGTAATAACTATGGCCTTATCCGCTCCGGCGATGGCATTTCGAAAGCCCTGCTCAATGCCTGCCGGACAATCGATAATGATATACTCAAATTCTTGTCTTAAATCGTCGCACAGCGCCTTCATCTGTTCAGGACTTACCGCTGTTTTGTCCTTGGTCTGGGCCGCAGGTAAAAGATGCAGCCCGTCCAGGCGCTTATCCTTGATCAAAGCCTGCCGCAGCCGGCAGTTGCCGCTGGTTACATCAACGATATCAAATACAATCCTGTTTTCCAGCCCCAGAGCCATGTCCAGGTTTCTTAGCCCTATATCCGTATCTACAAGTACCACTTTTTTGCCCAAGTAAGCCAGACCTGCCCCGACATTGGCGGCAGTAGTAGTCTTGCCTACCCCTCCCTTGCCGGAAGTAATTACGATTACTTCGCCCATCCTTTAAGCTTCCTCCTCTTATTAAGTCGTGGTCACCCGGTTAATCTGGAACATCGAAATTATTATCGGAACTGTGTTATATAACGCCGTGGCATGCTGCTGCTTTTTAGGGCTTGGCCTGACGTTCAGGGGGAGTCTGAAATGCTTCAATAGTTACAACACCATCTTTAATACGGGCCATTTCAGGATGGGCTGTATCAATCGCTTCATTGTCAGGCGGCCGGGTAATATGATCGGAGATCCTGAGCTGGGTAGGCTGAAGTTTAAAAGCCAGCACTATGGCATTTTCGTCTCCGCCCGCCCCGGCGTGCACTACGCCTCTCAAAGCGCCCATAACTATAATGTTGCCGGTCGCCGCTATCTCCGCCCCGGGATTGACATCACCCAGGACCACAACATTTCCGTGATAACTGATAGTTTGGCCGGACCGCAGGGTCCTCTGTACCAGAATAGTATTATCATCTACCAGATCTTCCTGGTCTACAGCAGTATGCTTTGGTAAAGGACTGTTATTGCTCTCTTTGGAAATGGCCAAACCTATCTCTCCTTCTAGTTTCGCAAATACTTACTGTTAATTCTACAAATTGGCAATCAAATCCTGCTAAAACAAAACAAAAAAGGGTCAAAAAGACATTCCATTTTTGTAAATATTTTGACAAAAAACGCATCAGGGGTTGCTTTTCTACGGCTCTCCAGGCACAGTCAGTCTAAAGTGAGCCGCCAGCATATCTCCTGCCACCGGCCCGGCTATGGTACCGCCGTGCCCGGCAAATTCCAACACAGACGCAATGGCTATATCCGGGTTATCATAGGGCGCAAAACACACAAATAAAGCATGCGCTTCGTGACCATATACCTCCGCCGTGCCCGTTTTAGCAGCCGCCGGGGGCAGCCCTGTAAAAATGCCGTACGCCGTGCCGTCAGGCGGCTGGGTTACCTCATACATGCCCTGCCGTACTGCAGCCAGAGTCTGGGGTGAAACATTAGCCTGTCCCAATACAACCGGTGCGTTTTCTTTCACTACATTACCGTCAAAATCCACTACCTTTTGCACGATGTAAGGCTGATATAGTGTCCCTCCGTTAGCTATGGTGGCTACATAGTTAGCCAACTGCAGAGCTGAATAGTGGTTGTCCCCCTGCCCGATAGAAGAAATAATCGTGTCATAATCATGCCAGTCCAATTCCCAGTTGATCTCCCTCAGTTCCTCGGATTTACTGCTTAATAAAGACTTGCGCTCATTTTCATCGGTAGTTTTACCGAGGAGAACATCGTAGCGCTGTTTCACTTCTTTTGCCCTGGCCTGGGATTCTTCATCCAGGTAATACATGTTTTGCTCTAGTTTTGTATCCCGGTTGGGGATCACGCCTGCCTCTTCGCCCGGCAGCTCAATGCCGGTGATTCTACCCAGGCCGAATTGGCGGGCCATGCCGGCAATATCCTCTATTCCGATTTTTAAACCGGCCTGGTAAAAATAAGTGTTGCAGGAAACTTTTAAAGCCCTGATTAAGTCCACCTGACCGTGGCCGCCGGACCTCCAGCAATTGAAATTACTGCCGTGGAAAAAATATCCCGGGTCGTAGATGGTGTCCCCGGCTTTTATCTGACCGCTCTCCAGGGCAGCCATAGCCACGATCATTTTGAATGTGGAACCCGGCGCGTATGTCAGTAAGGCCCGGTTCAGCATTGGTTTCAGGGGTGAATTGAATATCTCGTCATAATCTTTTTGTGAAAGTACTCCTGCCAGCTTGACCGGATCATAAGAAGGGTAACTGGCCAAAGCCAGCACCTGGCCGCTGTGCACGTCAAGAGCCACAGCCGCCCCGTACCTGGCTTCTCCATAGCCCTCCTGGATTGCTTGCTGGGAGGCTCTGGCCAGAGCTTCCTCGGCCGCTTTCTGCACTTCATAATCAATGGTCAGCACCAGGTTATTACCGGGCACCGGTTCCTTTATCCCCAGATCCCGTACCGGCCTGGCCATTGAATCCACTTCCACCTGACGCCCGCCGTCCTCTCCCCGCAGGTATTGTTCATAGGTGTTTTCAAGTCCGGTTTGACCGTAAGGGTCCCCCATTTTGTAACCTTTATCCTTGTTCGCCGCCAGCTGTTCTTCGTTAATCTGGCGCACATATCCCATCACATGGGTCAGCATGTTCCCGTTGAGGTATTCCCGCAGCGGTTCAACATAAATTTCCACACCAGGCAGCTCCATCCGCTGCTCCTCGATCCGGGTGACAACATCCAGCGGGATCATGGAAGCTACTTTAACAGGTTCATAATAGCGTTTTTGCTGGTCAATTTTTTGCTGTATTTCCTGAGGATCTACGCCAAGAATAGCGGCCAGCTTCTCTACCACGCCATCAATGTTCTGGCGCCCAAGGTTTACCAGAGATACAGTGTAAACAGGCTGGTTGCCGACCAGTTTTACCCCGTTCCGGTCAAAGACTTCACCCCGGGGCGCTGTGATGGTTACCAGCCTGATCCGGTTCTCTCTGGCCAGAGTGGAAAATTTGTCATTTTGAAGAAGCTGTAAATAAGCCAATCTTAAGACCAGAATAGAAAAAAACACGCCGACAATAATCAGATACACGCGCATTTTTCCCTCCACAAAGCTTCTTTCCATTATCCCTTTCCCCCATGTGAGACGTGAGTCAATAATAAACTTTTAAATTTAACCTGCGGGACGTGAGACATAAAGCTGTATGGGCTGGTTTTATTTCTCACGGCTGTTACAGATCCCTGCTCAGGATCTGAAAGCGGCGCAGGATATACGAGAAAACAAAGGGAACCAGCAGCGCGGTATATGCTGCAGCCGGCAGAGCGACTCTGAGCAAAGCGTGTAAGGGATCAATAGTAATATCCAGGTAAAGCAAAAGCATGTAGTTGACTATTAAACCGGCCAGTGTGGCAATAAATGTAACAATAGTGGCAATCAGGGTGTTTTCTCTGTAGAGACGTTCACCGGCGCCGCCCGCCAGGTAGCCCGCGGCCATTTTCGCCAGAGCGTTTAAGCCGATATAGCCGCTTGAAAACAGATCCTCGACAATTCCCCCGGCGAATCCCAAAAAAGTCCCGGTTCTGGCGCCAAGAAGGAAGCCGCTCAGAACCACCATCAGCATCACCAGGTCTGGTTTAATCCCCGCTATGGCCACAATTTCCAGGAACGTAGACTGTAAAATAATGATAACCCCAAGCAGCAGCAGGTAAAGGATAAACTGCATATCCTAACCTCCTGCACCCGGGGTAGTGTTCTCGGGCTGTACAGTAGTGGTCTCAGGCTGTACAGTAATGGCCTCGGGCTGTACAAATGTTACAATCATTACTTCTTCTAAATTGTTTAAATTTGCATAAGGATACAACTCGGCGCTTAAAAAAAGCCCCGAAGGTTCGTTCTGAACGTTATTTATTTTCCCAACCGGTATGCCTTTGGGAAATAAACTGCCCTGACCGGAAGTAACCACCGCCTGCCCTGCTTCAACCAGGGCATTGTTGGGAATATGGATCATCCTGGCTATCCCGGCAGCGCCGGCTACTCCTTCGACTATTCCCGGTGTGCGGGTGTCCTGCACCAACGAACCAACGCCGCTGCGGGGGTCTGTAATCAACAGGACCTCACAGGTAGAGGCGGAAACAGCGATCACCCTGCCTACCAGCCCCTCTGGCGTAAGGACACTCATATTCTCTTTGACACCCTCACTAAAGCCCCGGTTGAGAATGATAGTGCCAAACCAGTTTCCCGGATCCCTGCCGATCACAGATGCTATTAATAAATCATAATTCCCGGCCATGACCTTCTTGTAGCCCAGCAGTGCCGACAGGCGCTGGTTCTCAATTAAATATTCGTTAAACTGAATTTTCTCGCTTTCCAGGCGTTCTATTTCTTGTTCCATTGCCTGGCAGCGCTCCGCGGCGCCGACCATAGAAACCGGCAGGGATATAATATATCGCCCCTGCCTGCCCAGCCAGGTCAGACCGTTCTGCACCGGCGCAATTACATCCCGGAATTTGGATCCCGGAGATGTCAGTCCTATCCGTTCAGGGACTGTATAACGCATGGCCGCCAGGGTGACCGCTATTAAAACGGCTAGCAAAAACAGCCTTTTAGCAGTTGCCCAACGCACCCGCTTCACTCCTCAAAAATCATAATCGGGGACATACCTCAGCAACAAAGCCCGGCCCCAAACAGGAGGTGTGTCCCCATTCCTCTGTCTGGCATCACACAACGATACAACCTGCTTTACGACACTCTTTTTGGCTGTATCAGCACCTTGCGCAATACATCGATATTTTCCAGGACCCGTCCCGCGCCATATGCCACTGCCAGCAGGGGTTCTTCCGCCATGTGCACCGGCATGCCCGTCTCCTCAATGACCAGGCGGTCCAGACCCTGCAGGAGGGCTCCGCCCCCGGCCATAACAATGCCGCGGTCCATAATATCGGCCGCCAGTTCAGGCGGGGTATTTTCAAGAGTGTTCTTGATCCCTTCAATAATACTGGCAACCGGTTCTGAAAGAGCTTTGTATATTTCCGCCGAAGTAATCTGGACGGTTTTGGGCAGTCCTGAAACCAGGTCACGCCCCCGCACCTCTTCGGTTTCGATTGTCTCCGAGGGATAGGCCGAACCGATTAGTATTTTAATTTGTTCAGCCGTGCGCTCACCGATCATCAGATTGTAGGTACGTTTAACGTGGTTGATGATCGCTTCGTCCATTTCATCGCTGGCAATCCGGATCGAACGGCTGGTAACAATACCGCCGAGGGAAATAACCGCTACCTCAGTGGTGCCCCCGCCAATATCAACGATCATATTCCCGGTAGGCTCATGGACCGGCAGCCCCGCCCCGATTGCCGAGGCCATAGGCTCTTCAATCAGATAGGCTTCCCTGGCGCCGGCCTGGAGAGCCGCCTCCCGTACCGCTCTTTCTTCCACGGCGGTAACCCCGTATGGTACACCCACCACTACCCTGGGACGAACCATAAAAGTGCGGCCCCGCAAGGCCTTATTGATGAAGTATTTGATCATACTCTGGGTTATGTCAAAGTCTGCTATAACTCCGTCTCTTAGCGGCCTTATGGCTACAATGTTTCCGGGGGTGCGGCCAATCATTTTCTTGGCTTCCTCCCCCACAGCCAGGACCTGGCCTGTATCTTTCTGGATTGCCACCACCGAGGGTTCGCGTATGACAATTCCTTTTCCTTTAACGTATACCAGGGAGTTGGCTGTGCCTAAATCCATCCCCATATCTTTCGAAAATAGACCGATGCGCATCATCCGGCCCCTTTCTAAAAAATTATGCTGCTATAAGCTGTCTAAATTAAACCATAGGCCTTAAGACTAATGAACTTGTTGTCTCCAATAATCACATGATCCAGGACTTCAATGCCTATAATATTTCCAGCTTCCATAACTCTTCGGGTGATATCTTTATCTTCCCTGCTTGGCGTCGGATCGCCGCTGGGATGGTTATGTAAGAGTATTACCGAGGCCGCGCCCCTTTTTATGGCATTCCGGAATAGCTCTCTGGGGTGTACAACTGACGAGTTTAGAGTTCCCACAGATACCTTGTCAGTTCCTATGACCTGGTTTTTGGTATTCAGCAAAATAGCCCAGAAGTGCTCCCGGTCAAAATGTCTCATTTCCTCCATAACAAGAGCGGCGGCGTCATCAGGTGATTTGATCACCGGGCGCGGTTGGTCGGAATATTTTGCGGTCCGCCTGGCCAGTTCCAGCGCGGCTTTAATCTGGCACGCCTTCGCCGGGCCCACACCTTTTATTTCACCTAATTCCTCAATCGTAGCGCCTAAAAGCTGCCGCAGGCTTTTGAAACGCAGCATGATCAAGGAGGCCAGGTCCAGTGCGGTTGTCTCGCGGGAGCCTGTCCGCAGAAGAATTGCCAGGATCTCAATATCTGAAAGTACTTCCGCTCCTTCCTTTAAAAGCCTTTCCCGCGGCCTGCTGTCCTCGGGCAGGTCTTTTATGGTCGGCCGGTAACCAGCGGAATCCAATAAAACCAACTCCAAAAATAAACTGACATAATTTACAGGATTTAACCTTTAACCAATCAATTCATTTTTTTGCGGTTTTAACGGTCTGTTAGAATGTTTTTAATATTTTACAGCACATTAAAACCGAATTCTTTGAGCATAAGTGAAAGCCTGGCCAGCGGCAGACCAACCACATTGGTATAACAGCCTTCCAGCCGTTCGATAAATATTGCGGCCAGCCCTTGCACGCCATATGCCCCTGCTTTATCCAGAGGCTCTCCGGAAGCCACATAGCGGCTGATTTCTTCCTCCTCTACGGCTCTGAAGAAAACCCTTGTTTGCTCATGTTCTACCAGGGCTTGCCCACTGCGGGCGTCAATCAGGGCTACTCCCGTAAACACCTCGTGGGCGCTGCCTTGCAGCCTGGAAAGCATAGCAAAAGCATCATCTCCGCAGCGGGGTTTGCCCAATACCTGTCCCTGCCATACCACCACAGTATCGGCGGCGATGACAAGGCCCTCCTGCAACTCTCTGGCAACTGCCGCAGCTTTTTTTCCCGCCAGGTATTCAACCAGTTTCGGCGGGTGCAAGCCAGGCAGCGGGGTTTCATCCACGTTGCCTGTAATTATCTCAAAATCCAAGCCGATTTGCTTCAACAGCTCCGCCCGGCGGGGCGAGGAGGAAGCAAGGATCAGTTTTTTCACTGTATCATATCCTGCGATATACTACATAGCCTAGAATCATGCCCAGCGCGGTGAGCGGTCCAAGGGTAAAAGTGAAGCCAAATGTTATGTTCAAAAACCTGAGGTCCAGGGTAGAGGGCTTTAATCCTATTAACGAAGTAGATTTCAACCACGGCAACGCCGGTGCCAGCGCGTCCCCCACAGCACTGCCGGTGAGACCGCCGATCAGGATCAGCAAAACCAGAATCCAGACACTGCCAAAACTCTTAACACTCTTAGCCATGAATTACACCTACATTAATATGATTCCTTTTGAAGAAATAAGCCCCATGCCTAATACAGTTTATCATCTTAAGCATTTGATGACAAGCAGTGACGAATAATTTAAAATTATGGTATATTTGTCATGATAACCCAAATACATTAACTTTTCCCTGCCAGGATCTTGTGGCGGGCTTCCGCCACCAAATAGATTGAGCCGGTTACACACAGCAGGTCCTCCGGCCCGGCCCGGGCTCTGGCTTTCTGTAAAGCCTCTCCCACATCTTCCACCAGGGAAATATCCGCGGCGTACCGGCCGGCCAACTGGGCCAGATGCCGCCAGTCCCCGGACCTGGGGCTGGCAGGCCTGGTCACAATCACATCTTTGGCGCCGGGGACAAGTTCTTCCACCACGCGGGCGCGCTCCTTGTCGGCCAGCATACCGATCACCAGGACTATGTCCCGGCCCGGAAAGTGATCCGCCAGGGCCAGCTTGAGGCTCCTGGCGCCTTCATAGTTGTGGGCCCCGTCAATTATTGTAAGCGGCTTGCGGCTGACGATCTCCAACCTGCCGGGTATAAAAGCTGCGGCCAGTCCCCGGCGGATCGTTTCCGTACTGAGCAAAGCCCCTGCTTCTGTTAGATTTTCCGCTGCCCCAATCGCAGTGGCGGCATTTACCTGCTGGTGCCGGCCCAGCAGTTTTATTGTCAAATTATTGTATAATCCTTTTTGTCCGGTAACGGAAAAGCGCTGGCCGCTGGCTGAATGTGAAATAGGCGCCCAGGTTATGTCCTGCCCAACCCTGGTCAGCCGGCAGCCTTTCTCCCTGCAGGCCTGTTCGATCACCTGCAGCCCGGCGCCGGTTGCGGCAGTTACCACCGGCGTGCCCGGCTTGATAATACCTGCTTTGACCGCGGCGATATCCTTGATTGTATGACCAAGATAGTCCATGTGGTCCATTGACACATTTGTTATTACAGCCAGTATGGAAGGGGCCACATTTGTTGAATCGATAGCTCCTCCCAGCCCGACCTCGAGCAGCAGGTAGTCCACTTCTGCCCTGGAAAAATACAAAAACGCCAAGGCTGTGCCAACCTCAAACTCAGTTGGGTGTTCGTACCCTTCCGCCGCCATTGCGTCCAGGTGCGGCCGGAGTTCGGTCAACAGCGCGGCAATCCTGGCCGGTTCTATCTGCGTACCGTTGATCTGGTATCTTTCAGTGTAAGTATGCAGATGGGGCGAAGTAAAGGCGCCCACCCGGTATCCCGCCTCACCCAGGACCTCCGACAACATGGCCGTGGTGGAACCTTTACCGTTCGTCCCGCCGATATGGACAATTTTCAGCCCGCTCCGGTGGGGGTCACCCAGCCTTCTCAGCAGCCCTTCAATGCGGCCGAGGCCCAGATTAATGCCAAACTTAGTCAGGCCCCTGAGATAATCCATAGCTTCGTTGAAATCCATATTTTTAGCCCCTTAAAGTTATACGCCGCCGTCACGATTTTTCAGGCTATTCTCCACTCCAATGGGGACATACCTCCTACCACAAAGGAATACCCCAAAGAGGAGGTGTGTCCCCGTTCCGCTATCGTCCCAGCATGGCCAGCCTTCCTTTAATGGCGGACTGCTTGCCGGACAGCTCTTCTTCTTTGGCCTTTTCCTTCTCAATAACCTCTGCTGGCGCTTTCCCCAAAAATCCGGCATTACCAAGCTTGCCGCGCACCCGGACCAGGTCCTTCTCCACCTGCAAAAGTTCTTTTTCCTGGCGGGCAGCCTCCTTATCCACATCAATCAGCCCTTTTAAGGGGACAAGGATCTCCACCCCTTTAGTCACCGCGTGCGCCGCCTGTTCCGGTATTTTCTCTAATACCGCATATGTTTTTATAGCACCGTTAGACAGGAGCTGGATATAATCCATATTTTTCTCTATTATCGCCCTGGTATGATCCGGCGCTATCAACAATACTTCAGCTTTTCGTCCCGGCGGCACGTTCATTTCTCCCCGGATATGGCGGATAGCCCTGGTCACTTCCATCAGTATGTCCATTTCCTGTTCGGCTGCCGTGTCCACCAGATTTGCACGGGCCTCAGGCCAGGGCGCCCGCATAATGGTAATCCCGTGAGCGGGCAGGTGCTGCCAGATCTCTTCAGTAATAAAGGGCATAAACGGGTGCAGCAGTTCCAGCACTCCTTTTAGAACAGAGGACAAAACACTCTGTGCTGTATACCTGTCAGCGGCGCTTGTTTTTCCATAAAGTCTGGGCTTGGCCAGCTCGATGTACCAGTCGCAGAATTCGCTCCAGGTGAATTCGTACAACACTCTGGCCGCTTCGCCCAGCTCGTAACCCTCCAAGAACCTGGTCGTCTCTTTTATCGCGGACTGGTAACGGCTGATAATCCAGCGATCGGCCAGGTTTAAGGGGCCTGGTTCTCCGTCCGGGTCATAATCCTCCAGATTCATCAGGGTAAAGCGTGACGCGTTCCACAGCTTGTTGGCGAAGTTACGGGCGCCATCGAGCCTTTCAAAATGAAAGCGCAGGTCGTTGCCGGGGCTGTTGCCCGTGACTAACATGAAGCGTAGGCTGTCAGCCCCGTGAGACTCGATTACATCAATGGGGTCAACTCCATTGCCCAGAGATTTGCTCATTTTCCTGCCCAGGGTGTCCATAACCAGCCCATGTATGAAGACATCACGGAACGGCGCTTCGTTCATAAAGGCCAGTCCGGAAAAAATCATCCGGGCCACCCAGAAAAAGATAATATCGCGGCCGGTGACCATTACCGTGGTCGGGTAGTAATAGGCCAGATCAAGAGTCTTCTGGGGCCAGCCTAGCGTGGAAAAGGGCCAGAGGGCCGAGGAAAACCACGTATCCAGCACATCGGGGTCCTGCTCCAGAGCCGTGCTGCCGCACCTGGCGCACCTGGCAACCGGCTCTTTGGAAGCGATCATCTCTGCGCAGTCCTGGCAGTACCATACCGGAATACGGTGCCCCCACCAGAGCTGGCGGGATATACACCAGTCACGTATATTTTCCATCCAGTTCAGGTAGATCTTGGTGAACCGCTCCGGAACAAACCGGATCCGGCCTTCTTTTACCGCGTCGATGGCCGGTCCGGCCAGGGGCTTCATCTTGACAAACCACTGGCGGGACAGCATCGGCTCGATCACAGTGCTGCAGCGGTAACAATGGCCGACCGCGTGTGAGTGATCTTCCGTTTTAACCAGGTAGCCGCCGGCCTCTAAATCCCGCACGATTTTCTTGCGGCATTCATAACGGTCAAGATCTTGATAGCGGGGTCCCGCTTCTTCATTCATCTTCCCTTCCTTATCGATTACAGCTACCTGAGGCAGGTTATGCCTCCGGCCCACCTCAAAGTCGTTGGGGTCATGGGCCGGGGTAATCTTCACCACCCCGGTGCCAAAGGAAGGATCGACATATTCATCGGTTATAACCGGCATCTCCCGCCCCACCAGGGGCAGGATCAGTATTTTTCCCACCAGCTCCTGATAGCGCTCGTCGCCCGGGTGTACCGCCACCGCCACATCACCCAGCATTGTTTCCGGGCGGGTAGTGGCCAGAATAACATCCCCGCTGCCGTCTTTAAACGGGTACCTGATATGGTAAAAATGCCCCGGCTGGTCCAGGTGCTCCACCTCGATATCGGAAATAGTGGTATGGCACTTGGGGCACCAGTTGGTAATATAATAATCCCGGTAGATCAAGCCTCTCTCATATAATTTGATAAAGACTTCCAGGACCGCCTCCGAGCATCCCTCATCCATAGTAAAGCGCTCCCGCTGCCAATCGCAGGAGGCGCCCAACCTGCGCAGCTGAGTGGTGATTCTGCCGCCGTACTTTTCCTTCCATTCCCAGACCTTTTTCAAAAACTCGACACGGCCGATATCATCACGGGAAATACCTTCTTTGGCCAGGCTTTCTTCCACTTTGGCCTGGGTCGCTATACCGGCGTGGTCCGTACCCGGCAACCAGAGCGCGTTATATCCCTGCATTCTCCGCCAGCGGGTGAGAATATCCTGCAGGGTATTGTCCAGGGCATGTCCCATGTGCAGTTGACCGGTTACATTGGGCGGAGGCATTACTATACAAAACGGTTCCTGCCCGGTGTTTACAACAGCATGGAAAAACCCGTTTTCTTCCCAGTGCTTGTACATTTTCCCCTCGACCAGGCGGGGGTCGTAGGTTGAAGGCATATCTAATTTGAACAAATATTCCCCTCCTCACAATGGTTAATAAAAAACCCTCTCCGTCTGCAAGGACGGATGAGGGATTCATCCGCGGTACCACCCTGATTCCAGTTAACAGTAAAAATAATCGCCGGGACTAACCTGCAAAAAGCTTGCATAGCTTCCCGCGTCCCTCGTCTCATTTCTCATATCTCAACTGGCGGCTCTTTTCTTTATTGCTGTAACGGGCAAAACCCGCCAGCGCTTACTGTGAGTTCAGCGCTGAAGCTCCGGGGCGACAGGAACAGGCGCGGGCAGGAAATCTTTCAGCCTGGGATTTCCATCTCTAACACCATAATATGCCCGGGGAACCGTCCCCTCCCTTTCACAGCCGTTAAATATGACTTACAAAATATAATAAAGATTTTAAGAGGAGGTGTCAACTGAAAGAGGGACTTCACCCGAGAAAAAGGTTGAAATATCTGCCTTAACCCTTCAGATCCTTCTAAATAAGACCGGGGTTTAGGCTTAAACAATTTAAGCTAAACAAATGGCTGCTCCCTGGTGGGATGTCTTTTCCGGACATGTGAATTTACACCCAGGAGGCCGCCGAAGGAGCCTGCTATTCCCAGCAGCAGGGCACGCGTCAGCAATTCAGCGGCACTGAAACTTTCGCTGCTGCCGATATAAAACAAAACAGCCAGCAGCAGTCCATAGGATAGGCCGGTCAAAAAACCGTGCGCTAGCCCCATAGACCCGGCTGCCCTGCCGCAGACAGCGCCGCCGGTCACAGCCCCAAAAACGGAGCCTGCGATTATAAAAGTACTGAAATGATAGACCGGTCCCACGGAAAGTACAACCCAGGCCAGCATTAATGCGCAGGCGGCAAAAGTCACCCCCAGCGCCCAGGCCAGGCCAAACAGCGCCGCCCCGGCCCTGAACCTTCTAAACACAGGCGCCTGACTCTTGGACCAGTGCACAAAAGTTAACCCCTTCAAAATAACACCCCCTTTTACCTATTTTAATACTATGCCCCGGCTGCCATATTATGCAAATATTGACTTTGTTTTTCAATACAAGCATTAGTCATCAAAACTTTTTACCGGAAATAGTAATTAATAGAAAAGAGGATCGGAGGAGTTGTAATTGCAGTCCAAGACTAAAGTAATCATAGTAATTCTTATTCTTTTGGGGGCTTTTTCGTCTTTCGCTATAGTTAAAATCCTTAAAAAACCGGCTGTGGTGGAACAGGTCCAGACCGTAAAGGTTTTGGAGTCAGTGCGCTCACCCTATTACCTGCCCCAGTACCTGGCTTATAACCTCGGTTTTTTTGAGGAAGAAAACCTGAACGTAACAATCAGTACGACCAGTCCTGAAGCCATACGTAACGCACTGGTTGACGGCCGGGCCGACATTGTCATCTGCGGCTTGCAGAGAATTATGTTCAATCCCGCCGCAGAATCCCCCCAGCCGAAGATATTTGCCGTGGCGGCGGCCCGGGACGGCTCTTTGCTGCTGGCCAGGACAGATCAAGATCTGGAAGATTTTCAGTGGCAGAACCTGAAGCACAAAACCGTCATCGGCAGCTCACATGATAACAGCTCGCAAATAGCCCTGGAAGATGTTTTAAGAGACCACGGCCTGCCTCCTTACAGGGCAGTAACCATCTATTACAATATCCCGGACAACCTGCGGACCGCGGCTTTTCGTGCCGACACCGGGAATTATCTTCAACTGCTGGAACCCGAAGCTTCCCTGGCTGAGTCCAATGGTTTCGGCCGGGTAGTAGCGTCAGTGGGCAGCGCAGCCGGGGATATGGCAGTGACAGCTTACGCCGCCATGCCCGGCAGCATCGAATCGAACCCGGAAATGTTCCAGAAGTTCACCAATGCCATTTATAAAGCCCAGCTGTGGATCAGCGTACACAGCGCCGAGGAAGCAGCGGAGATTGCCGCCAGTTTTTTTCCGAATCTTGACCAGGCAATTTTGCTGAATTCCACCCGTCGCTACCAGTCACTGGGCGTCTGGGCCGCCAACCCGGTGATAACGGGGGAATCATACGAAAGATTTCACCGGGCGGCAAAAAATTCAGGGGAAATCGCTGGTGCGATCCCCTATGAATCAATCGTTATCAACGATTTTGCCCTCAACGCGGTGCAGACCGTGGTTTATGTTCCAGAGGCAGAACAAGAAGATAAAAATTTCTTCCAGCGAATTTTTGACAGGTAACCCGCCGGCCTTCGACATAAAGCAGATCTGCCGGCTGTAATACTAAACACCGAAAGTCCATTATTTGAAGCTGCACGTGGCCCGCAAAAGGCGGGGTTTTATTATGTATTAATTAGGGCGGGGCAGAAAACAATATAAAAAACAACGGAGGTATCAAACATGCGAAAAGTTTTGATTATTGCCCTGCTGCTTTGTCTCAGTCTTGGCGCCGGCTGCGCCTTGCAAAAGCCCGCGCCCTCACCAGAACCCGCTCCTGCTCCCTCGGTGATCCCCGAAACATCAAATTTGGGTTTCAGCCCGGTCGATTTGAATAAAGCGCCCGATGTAATCAAAAATATCGCCTCCAACATCGCCAAGCGGGAAACGGTCACCTGGGCCCAGGTCAACGAAACCAACTATATCCTGGCCAGCATCGGTGAGAATAACACTGGTTATAAAATTGAAATCACAGACGTTATTCAGAAGGTCCCTGCTCAGGACTATATTTGGATCGAGGTCAAGGGTAAATATGTGAACCTCAAGGACGAAGGGGAAAAGAACGGACAAGTTACGGTCATAAGCCTGAACCCGCCCAACAAGGTAATAAACGGGGTCGGATTCGAGATAACCAGGGCAGCAGCGCCAGCGCCAGCAAAACCGGCGCCAACAACGCAGGCCCCGGCGGCCCAGGCGCCAAAACCCACACCAGCCCCGGCCCCGTCAACCCAGGCGCCAAAAGCAACACCGGCGCCAGCGCCGACGCCAACAACTGAGCAGGGTAACACTACCGACCAGAACAATAAAACGCAGCCGTCAGAAAACAATAGAGAGAACTCAAACAGTAATAAGACTTAAAGAGCCTGTTCATAAGTTTAGAGTTTAATAAGCCATAAATAGGAAATGCACCTGCGCTTGTGGAATCAGGTAGTATCACAACAAAACCCAAAAAAACAAGCGAGGTGCATAACTATG
>JAQVXL010000098.1 GCA_028709235.1 Desulfotomaculaceae bacterium | reverse complement strand
AATTCTTTGTTACCGCGGGAAGCGCCGAGGGAAAGAATCCTTTACATGCCTTCGCCAACGCCCTGCTGAAAAGCAGGATCGGTAACCTGAACCTGCTGCGGGTAACATGCATCCTGCCCCCTGGTGTGGTCTACTGCCCGGACCTGGAAATACCGCCCGGTTCACTGGTGCCCACAGCTTACGGCTATATCATCAGCGATGTTCCCGGTCAGCAGATTTCCGCTGCGGTTGGGGTAGGGTTCTCCCAGGACAGCTTTGGCATAATTATGGAGTTTTCGGGAAAATGCAGCAGCGCAGACGCGGAGAGAGCCATAGAAAGAATGCTGCAGGAAGCTTTTGCAGCCAGAAATATGGAACTGGCCGGCACTAAAATCGCTGCTACGGAACACCGGGTGGAGAAGATTGCCTGTGCCCTGGCCGCCGTACCTCTCTGGTATTAAAAATAAGTTTAAATATGGAGGAGTAGAAAATTGGATCCAAAGACTAATTTATGGTTTGCAGAGCAGCAGAAGAAAGACCTTGATTTATGGTTTACAGAGCAGCAGACAAAAGACATGAAAATCTCCGTCCGGGTAAAACAAACTCTCCACCAGGAAGTAACACCGTTTCAGAGCCTGGCTGTCCTTGATACGGAGCAGTTCGGCCGCATGCTGACATTGGATAACATTATTCAGACCACAGTAAAAGATGAGTTTGTTTACCACGAAATGATTACCCACGTGGCCCTGAACACCCATGCTGCGCCGAAAAAAGTGCTGGTCATCGGCGGTGGTGACGGGGGAGCGGTGCGGGAGATCATCAAACACCCGTCCATAGAAAAAGCGGTCCACTGTGAGATTGACGGGGCGGTGATCGAGGCTTCGCGCCGGTTCCTGCCGGAAATCAGCTGCGCTATGGACGACTCCAGGGTGGAGATTATTGTTGACGACGGTATCAAGCATGTCCAGGAAAACAAGAATACCTATGATGTAATCATGGTGGATTCCCCTGACCCCATCGGTCCGGCCGTGGGGCTTTTCAGCGCCTCGTTTTACAAAGACATTTTTGCTTCATTAAAAGACGACGGCATTTTTGTGGCCCAGACCGAGTCGCCCTTTTTTAACCGGGACCTGATCCCCGGGTTATACCAGAATATATCGGGGATATTCCCGGTGACACGCCTCTATCTGGCCGTAGTGCCCACCTATCCGGGAGGTCTGTGGAGCTTTACTATGGGCTCGAAAAAGTATGACCCGCTGGATGTGAATATATCCGGGATACCGCAGCTGGATACCAGGTATTACAGCCCGGACATACACAGGGCTTGCTTTGTCCTGCCCCCATTTGTGCAGGAACTGCTGGAACAGCAAGATTAACAGGACCACCGTTTATTTATCGCAGCAGCCCATTTCAGGGTAGCCCAGGACGTTTTTCAGGATAGAAACCAATGTTTCTAAGGAGTGGCGCGGATGATTGAGTATACGGAGAGGCGCCCCGGATTTATCGGCAGCGCCGAAAATTACGAACAAGCTGAGATAGTGATTATCGGCGCGCCGATGGATCTTACGGTCAGCTACCGGCCGGGCACACGGCAGGGGCCGCACGCCATACGCCAGGCTTCCCACGGCCTGGAGGAATACAGTGTTGACCTGGATCGGGATCTGGCCCACTACAACTACTACGATGCCGGGGACGTGCTGCTCCCCTTCGGGGCGGTCAAAGAAAACCTGCGCCGGATCAGCGCAGCCACCGCCAATATTCTGGCCGGCGGGAAGACACCTTTTGTTCTCGGCGGCGAGCATTTAATTTCCTGCGCGGTAATTCAAGAAGTTGCCAAAAAGCACCCCGGGTTGGCGGTGATTCACTTTGACGCCCACGCCGACTTGCGGGATGAATTTCTTGGCGAGCATTTTTCCCATGCCACCGTGATGCGCCGGGTGGTAGAAACAATTGGCAGCAAAAACCTGTACCAGTTCGGTATCAGGTCGGGCACGAGAGAGGAATTTGTTTTCGCCCGGGCCAACACCAACACCTACATAGACAGGGTGGTGGAGCCCCTCATGGAAAACCTGCCGCGCCTGCAGGGGCGTCCGGTCTATGTTTCCCTGGATATTGACGTGGTTGACCCGTCTTTCGCCCCCGGCACAGGCACGCCTGAGCCGGGCGGGTGTTCGGCCAGGGAGATAATCAAGACTGTTCATGTGCTCGGCCAACTGGATATTGTGGGCTTTGATCTAGTGGAGGTGAGCCCCCTTTACGATCCTTCCGAAAGGACGGCGCTGCTGGCGGCAAAACTTATTCGCGAGGCAATCATGTCCTTTGGCAGGGTAAAATCGTAATATAACGATCTTTTCTCTTCAAGCCATTTTACACGAGGAGATCTAATGGAATTTATAGGTGAAGTTATAAAGTATATTGCACTGGCTTTAGTGATATTGGGTGTCATACTTATTATTTTTAAACTGCTAAATGAACTTGATCCTCCAATTGCCGCACCAGTATTGGAAAGCAGAAATTTTATTGATATAAAGAGAAGTGCCCATAAAAATATATTTTTGAAGTTTCTGCTTTTTGTACTGGCAAGTAGAATATTAATATTTATTTCTGTATATATAATTCAAATATTGCTGCAGAAAGAAATTATCAGCATTAGTACGTACTTGCAAATGTGGTTTACTCAAGATTCTCCCCATTATATAGATATAGCACAATACGGCTATCAAACTGTGGGAGAGGAACGATTTTACATTGTTTTCTACCCTTTATATCCACTTTTAATCAAAGCATTTAGTTTTCTTTTTTATGATTATACGCTATCCGGAATTTTAGTATCTTGCTTGTTTTTAGCTATTGCCTGTCTATACGTATACAAACTTATTATTTTAGAATCTGGAGATGAGAAATTAGCTAATCAAGCTGTTTTGTTACTGCTTATTTTCCCTTATTCTTTTTTCTTTGGAATTGTATATACAGAAAGCCTATTTCTTGCTCTATCGGCAATGGTATTTTACTATTCCAGGAAAAAGAAATGGGTTTTAGCCGGTATTTTTGGTATGCTGGGCGCATTAACAAAAAATCAAGGAATATTTCTTTTTATACCTATTGCTATAGAAATAGGTTTAAATTCTTCATTAATATTTGATTTTAAAAAACATAATTATAAAAACGCTGTAAAGTATTTATTAACAACTATACCATGCGCGTTATTCCCTTTTGTTGGATTTTCATTATACCTTCTATTAAATAAAATGGTTTTTGGTGATTTGTTTAAGTTTTTAGAATATCAACAACTTCGCTGGGGTAATAGCATGTGGCTTTTTGCTGATAGCATAGAGCAAGGATTTATCAGTGCATTAAGCTGTGACAGGATTTATTCTATCGGAACATTTATACCCCAGGTAGTATTTTTCTTTGTGGTTATTATTCTAATCATTATATCAATAAAAAAAGTTCCATTATCTTACAGTGCATTCTCACTAATCGTATTAATATTTTCCTATTCGCCTACATCGTTATTAAGCGGGCCAAGATACATATCAGGTATAGTGCCTATTTATATATTTCTTTCATTATTTACACAAAAAAGCAGACTCATACAATATATTACTAATGTAATATGTGTATTGCTTCTATTGTTATATTCGACGACATTTATCAACGGTGGAACTTATTAAAAAAGAAATATTTGTATAATATTTTTTAAAAGAAAACAAAGATTCCATTTGACTTCATACACCGGATTGGTTATACTTATAAATGTGCTAAACACGGAGCTGTGGTGTAGTGGCCTAACATGCCTGCCTGTCACGCAGGAGAACGCGGGTTCGACTCCCGTCAGCTCCGCCATTTTTTTTGCCACGGTAGCTCAGTTGGTAGAGCAGCGGACTGAAAATCCGCGTGTCGTTGGTTCGATTCCGACCCGTGGCACCAGCTACAGGCCAGACCCCGCAAGGATTTGCGGGTTTTTTGTTTTTGTGGGGAAGTTGTGAAATGATTGTTTGTGGGACATTTCCGGTGCATACTACAAAAAAGAACCCCCAGGTTCTTTTTTGTGATATTAGACTAAATTGTACCAATGCATTTTAAAACAATCCATACACTGGCCAACACCATACATTTGATCGAATTCGTATAAATTTATTTTTCCCGCACCGGACCCCTGGCACTTACAAACTAGTTCCTTCGGTTTTGCTGTATTCATCAAATCTCCGTGGTATACCCATTCCTCTTTTGGCTGCACAATAAACCAGACCTGACAAGCAAAATCATAAACAACAGAAGGTGGCGGCGCTTTTTTTGTCATTACATGAAATACCCCCTTCACCGTTCTTTTTATGTATTATTCGGTAAAGTCTGTTATTATCCTGCTAATATTGCAATAAAATGGGCATATTTTCTTTTGCTCTCATTTGCTGCCTTTGGGGGGCTGGTTGTGGTTAATATTCTGGGCAGAAATAAATTTCTTATTAGATATATAGTAAAGGTGTCGCCCTTCGTTGGCGATATTTTTATCATATAAAAGAGATGGTGGTATTTTCCCACCACAATTACTACATACCCAATTACTGGTATCGGCGCTATACCAGGTAGAATTACATTTAGGACAGGTTCGTTTTTCCAATGGAAGACAACCCCACATTTGCTATTTATTTGTAAATTATACCATAAATTATTTTGAATTCAATAGCTTTTCCTGGTCTGTGTTTTATTAAAAAACCCGAAAATTGTAGGTACGAGTTTAATCAATCAGCTAATTGACACAAGCCATTTTCTGTGATATTTTTATGATATCAAATTGATATCATAAAAAGGGGGTTTTTCAATGTCTCAGATACCCGGCACAAACGTAGGACAACTGCATTATGAGGAAATCAAGGCCAAAAGCACCAGCGGTATGCTGATGTTGATCCTGAACATCGTCTTGATCATCGGCGCGATTCTTGGATTCATATACGGGATTATACTTGAAGGCAGGGGCGCTGATACCGCTCTCTGGTTAAGCCTGGTCATAGTTTGCGCTGTATATTTTGCTCTGATCGGGCCCTTGCTGTTTGTGGGGCTGAAAGTCCTCCAGCCTAACGAAGCCCTGGTGCTCACCCTGTTTGGTAAATATTACGGGACATTAAGGGGAGAAGGCTTTTTCTTTGTCAATCCCTTTGTCGTCGCGGTGAACCCTGCTGCTGCCCAGGCTTCGTCAGGGACTGCCGTATCCATTGAAAAAAACCAGTCCGGGGGGAAAC
>JAQVXL010000041.1:19303-21732 GCA_028709235.1 Desulfotomaculaceae bacterium | reverse complement strand
CAGGGCAAGAAGATGAAGACCGAAAGCACCGTAGCCGGTCAGAACACCATAACTTTTTTTGACGGTGACACCAACACAGTTATCCTCTACAATCCAACAGAAAATAGCGCGATGAAAATTTCCGCCGATATGGAGGGGCAAGGCGCTGTATCAGACACGCCTCTTGATTACACCGACGATATAGTAGAAGATACAAGCACCGTGAAAGAGCTGGAAACAGTAGTTTATGACGGGGTAAAATGCCGGGTTGTTGAAGTTGCTGATGGGGACAAAACAGTGTCGAAAATGTGGATTCGCGAAGACTATGGCATACCGATGCGTATAGAGTCAACCGGTTCTGACGGTGAAAAACTTGTAATGGAATATAAGAATATGAAAATTGGGACGATAGGGGCCGATGTTTTCCAAATACCGGCGGGTATCGAGATAACCGACATGAGCGAAATGATCAATCAGATGCAGCAATTACCGGGTATGCCGGGTGGGGAGCAGTAGCAATAACGCAGTGAATAAACCGGCGCATGAAGGCGCTGGTGGAACCAGGGTGAAACAACCTCACGTTTTTTGTTTCGCCCTTTTTTTATCGCAAGTTGCCAAACATTGTGTTGTCGATTATAATTCAATTATCTATGAAAAGTATTCCTGCACATTCGCAAAAATTGTGGAAATTAAAACCACCCGCCCCCGCCCTCAGCGGTATTCTTGCCCGTAAGCTAGGAATATCACCTGTTATAGCCCAAATTCTGATAAACCGGGGTATCTGTACGATCGAACAGGGACGCTGCTTTCTTGGCAGCGAGTTAGCTGCGGTGCACAACCCGCTGCTTTTTCCAGATATGAGTAAAGTGGTAGCGAGGATTTTAAAAGCGATCCACTCTGGAGAAAGAATCCTGGTATACGGGGATTATGATACAGACGGCTTAACGGCTACGGCCTTGCTAGTAAAAATATTCCAACGCATTGGACTCAATGCTGCTAGTTTTGTCCCTAACCGGCTGGCTGAAGGTTACGGGCTGCATCTTGACTTATTAGAAAAAGAACTGGCGCAGGGGACCAGCCTGGTAATTACCGTGGATTGCGGCATCAGTGATATAGCGGAAATTAGCTGGGCAAAAGAAAACGGCATTGACCTGATCGTAACGGACCACCATGAGCCACCCGCAGAGGCGCCCCCGGCCTTTGCCGTGATCAACCCCAAATGTAGCGAGTATCCTTTTAAAGACCTGGCCGGAGTGGGTGTCGCCCTCAAGCTGGGGCAGGCGCTGCTGGAAGCTGCCGGTCAGGGGAGCGAGGCATGGCGGGACTACCTTGACCTGGTCTGTTTGGGGACCATAGCTGACGTGGTCCCGATCCGGGGGGAAAATAGGATATTAGTCAAACACGGGCTGCCTGCGCTGGCGGATAGCAGGTGGCCGGGTATTCAGGCCTTAATTGAGATATGCGGTTTAAAAAATAAAGATATTGGAACGCGGGAGGTCGGATGCAGTCTTACCCCGCGCCTGAATGCAGCAGGCCGGATCGGCGCCCCTGAACTTGCCCTGGATCTCCTGCTAACAGAAAATTACGACGAAGCGTTTACTCTAGCCGGCAGGTTAAACCAGGCCAACCTGGAGAGGCAGAGCATTGAGAGCGCTGTCCTGGCAGAAGCCCTGGACATGCTGGAACGTGAGCCGGAAAAGAAGGAGTCATGCGTAATTGCGCTGGCTTCACCAAACTGGCATGCCGGAGTAATCGGCATTGTTGCCTCACGATTGGTAGATCGCTTATATCGGCCGTCCCTTTTGATTTCTGTCGAAGGTGAAGAGGGGCGGGGCTCAGCCAGGGGTATAACGGGATTTAATATGCATAAAGCACTGGCTCACTGCCAAGAGCACCTGCTGGGCTTTGGCGGACATGCTTTGGCGGCGGGATTTACCATTAAAAGCGCAAATATAGAAGATTTTATCAGTACATTAGAGGCATATGCCCGGGAGGTAACGCGCGGGGAAAAGTTGCGACCGGTGTTGGAGATTGACGGGTTGATTCGAATAGATCAACTGTCTGAAGCGCTGGTCAATGAAATTAATCTGCTCAGCCCTTTTGGCCACGCCAACCCCGATCCGCTGTTAAGCTGCCGGGGGACAAAGCTTTTAGAAAGTCGTGGTGTGGGAAAAGAGGCAGCCCATCTTAAAATGCGCCTAGGCGGCGATAATACCGTTCTGGACGGCATTGGCTTTAACCTGGGAGCTTATGCGGAAGTCCTGGCTGCGGGCGAGGCTGTCGATCTGGCCTTTGTACCTGATATAAATGAATACAACGGTAGACGCTCCCTGCAGCTTAATGTGAAGGACCTGGGCGCTCCAGCTGTTTTTGCGACTGTTGATGCGCAGGAACAGGGCGGAGACGGCATAGAAGAAGACTGTTTTACACCCGCACTGGAGCGAGCTGAG
>JAQVXL010000041.1:0-19203 GCA_028709235.1 Desulfotomaculaceae bacterium | reverse complement strand
GGAAACATTTTGAATATTCATTTTTTACCTGCGCCAAAACAAAAAAAAGACCTGTTTCAGGCGCAGACATTTAGACGGCTCACCGAGATAAAAAAGAATTCAATTAAGTTAATGGAAAGATTTTTAAGTGAACCCGTTTATAACCTGATCAGCCAGGACGTTTCATTTTAAAGGGGGTTATAAAGAGTTGGATATTAAGAACATTATCAGAGAGATCCCGGACTTTCCAAGGGAGGGCATCAATTATAAAGATGTTTCCACCCTGCTGCTTGACGGAAATGCTTACAGGCAGGCGGTTCAAGAACTGGCCGCCCAGTGCAAACACAAGCAGGCGGATCTTATTGTATGCCCCAAAGCGCGTGGTTTGATGATTGGAGCGCCTCTGGCGTATATTCTGGGTACCGGGCTCCTGACCCTCAGTATGCCCGGTCAACCGGAAGACATTTTTAACTGGCACTATGATCTGGAATTTGGTGATAAACCGGTTGAACTAGATAGCGGAATTATTAAGCCGCAAATGAAAGTTCTGGTAGTTGACGAATTGATTGCCACCGGGGGGTCAGCAGCTAAAGTTGTTAAGTTGCTCGAAAAACTTGACGCCGAGGTGGTAGGAACAGTATTCCTGGTAGAGCTGACCGGGCTTGGCGGTCGGGTGAAACTGCAGGATTATGATACAATATCTCTTGTACAATATAATTATTAGGAAAAATGATCAATATGGAAAACTCAGCCGGGATTTCTGCTGCAGATATCTTTTCAGAGTTGGCAACCGTTAATCCTGGAAGCCGGGAAAAACCGCCGGAATACAACCTGGGAGCTTCCAAAGAGGAACTGTTCCAACTAATAAAGAGCAACAACTCTAAGGCAGACATTACAACGATTAGAGATGCATATGACTTTGCCGAAAAAGCCCACCGGGGACAAAAGCGCTTTTCCGGTGAGTCTTATATTGTCCATCCCCTGGAAGTGGCAAAAATACTGGCCTCGTTGCAGCTGGATCAGGAAACTATTGTGGCGGGCCTACTGCATGATGTGGTTGAGGACACAGGGATATCATTAGAAGATATCACTGAGAGGTTTAGTGGGGAAGTTGCCCTTCTTGTCGACGGTGTCACCAAGCTGAGCAAGATCGCGTACAAGTCAAAAGAAGAGCATCAGGCGGAAAACCTGCGTAAAATGTTTCTGGCAATGGCTAAAGACATCCGGGTGATCCTGATTAAACTAGCTGACCGCCTTCACAACCTGAGGACGCTCAAGTATCATAACACTCCCAAACAGCTGGAAATTGCCAACGAAACTCTCGAGGTATTCGCGCCACTGGCGCATCGTCTGGGAATTTATCGTGTAAAATGGGAAATGGAAGACCTCTCTTTCCGTTTTAAGGAACCCGAAAAATATTTTGCACTTGTTGATAAGGTTGCCAAAACCCGTGGGAAGCGAGAGGAATATATCCGTTCTGTAATCTCAATACTAGCGGATAAGCTCACGGCAATGGGTATTGAGGCCAGCATCAAGGGTCGCCCGAAGCACCTCTATAGCATTCAGACAAAAATGGAGGAGCAGCAAAAGGACGTTAATGAAATATATGACGTTACTGCCGTGCGCTGCCTGGTGAATACAGTGCGTGATTGCTATGCCACGCTGGGTATCGTGCACACCCTGTGGACCCCTATTCCGGGGCGCTTCAAGGATTTCATCGCCATGCCCAAGTCCAACATGTACCAGTCCATCCATACCTCTGTCATCGGCCCCCAGGGTGAACCTTTTGAGATCCAAATCAGGACCAAGGAAATGCACCGGACTGCCGAGTACGGGATTGCCGCTCACTGGCGTTACAAAGAAGGTGGCAAGGGGGACCGTGAGTTTGATTCTAAACTGGCCTGGCTGCGGCAGTTGCTCGAGTGGCAAAAAGACCTCAGGGATGCCAGGGAGTTTATGGAAACCCTCAAAATAGATCTTTTTGCTGATTCCGTCTTTGTCTTTTCACCAAAGGGTGATGTCGTGGAGCTGCCGGCCGGCTCGGTGCCGCTGGACTTTGCTTACCGCATTCATACCGACGTTGGCCACAGTTGTATCGGGGCCAAGGTTAACGGCAGGATCGTGCCGCTGGAATACAAGCTGAAAAACGGTGATATCCTGGCTATCCTGACTGCCAAAACCAGCGAGCCGAAACGGGATTGGCTGAATATAGTAAAAACATCTAACGCCAAGACTAAGATCAGACAGTGGTTTAAGAAAGAACAAAGAGATGAAAATATCCTCAAAGGTAAGGAAAGCCTGGAGCGGGAGAGTAGAAAACAGGGAATTGACCCTGAACTGATCAAAGGCGACAAACTGTTAGAAATAGGTAAGAGATTTAATATTGTAAGCCTTGATGATTTATATGCGGCGGTTGGTGACGGTCAAATAACAACCGGAAATATCCTGAGCAAGATTAAAATGGAAGAAGCCAAAACTGAGAAGAAAGGCACGCTGGCTGAGGAAGCCCAGGCTTTTATAACCGATAACAGGCCATCCGCCGGGTGGGGTAAGCCAACCCAGGGGATCCGGGTCAAGGGTATTGACAACCTCCTGATCAGGTTGTCACACTGTTGCAATCCGGTACCGGGGGATCCGATCACCGGCTATATTACCCGCGGCAGAGGCATCTCAATCCATCGCAGTGACTGCCGGAATATTATTGCCTTTCAGCATTATGAAAGGGAGCGGCTGGTCGAGGTGGCCTGGGATAAAGATTTTACAGAGCCCTTTCAGGTTAAACTGGAAGCAACCGGGCTGGACCGGGCGGGCTTTTTGAGCGATGTAATGTCTGTCCTGCTGGAAATGAAAATCAGCGCCAACTGGGTTACCGCCAGGGGCAAGAAAGACGGGGGAGCGGTGATTGAAATGGTGCTGGAAATGAAGGGACTGGATCAGTTAGAACATATAGTGAACAGAATAAAGCGGGTAAAAGACGTCTATGACGTCAGGCGGGTCAGTTTCGGCTCCCAGCCGTCAGGCCTGCTCAATTGACCGGAGGTGAACAGTATTTGCGGTCGGTAGTGCAGAGAGTCCGCCGCGGTTCAGTAAAGGTGAAAAGCAAATTAATAAGCGAAATAGATTGCGGGCTTGTGGTACTGCTAGGTGTAGGCCAGGGTGATACCAGTCGTGACGCTGCTAACCTGGCCGAGAAAATAGCGCACCTGCGCCTGTTTGAAGACGAAGCGGGGAAGATGAATCTTTCCGTTTTGGAAACCGGGGGGGCAGTGCTGGCAGTATCTCAGTTTACACTTTACGGTGACTGCCGCAAGGGGAGGAGGCCGGGTTTTTCTGCAGCCGCGCCGCCGGATATGGCACGTGAACTCTATAATATCTTTGTTGATGAACTGGAAAAGTTGGGCTTAAATGTGTCTACCGGATGTTTTCGTGAGCATATGGAAGTTGAAATCATCAACGATGGACCGGTCACCCTGCTGCTTGACAGTAAGAAAATTTTTTAGCAAACGGAGGTATTGTTAACCAATGATATTTCGTGGATTATCAGTAGGCATGATGGATTCAAACTGCTATATCATCGGCTGTGAGGAAACCAGGGAGGGTGTGATCGTAGATCCAGGCGCAGATGCGAAGAAGATCCTGAAAAAGGTTGACGAATTGAACCTAAAGATTATCGCTATTGTCCTTACTCACGGTCATATTGACCACATCGGGGCGCTGTCCGATGTGCGGGAAGCAACAGGCGCGCCGGTAATGATCCACGCCGAGGATGCTGCGCAGTTGACAGACGCCGGCAAAAACCTGTCGATTTACGTTGGCTCGAAAGTGGCCACAGAGGCGGCTGACCGTCTGTTGCAGGACAATGACAAAATCGAAGTAGGCAAAATCACACTGGAAGTGATCCATACACCAGGTCATACCAGGGGCGGTATCAGCATCAAATGCGCACCTGATATCATTATAACGGGAGACACATTATTCGCCGGCTCTATCGGACGCTCTGATTTTCCCGGCGGTAACCATATCCAGCTAATATCGTCAATCAAAACCAGGCTTCTTATATTCCCGGACGAAACCAAGGTCTACCCGGGCCACGGTCCCAGTTCAACTATAGGTGAGGAAAAGAGATTCAACCCGTTCCTCAGGTAAAAAGATACCCCGCTCAAATAATCGGAGATTTTTTTGGGGCTGAGTGGGGAAAAATGAGTTTAAGGGTGGCTGCCGGCGGCGGCAGCATAAACCCTTTGAATAGGAAGAAAAATTATAGAATAGTAAATGGAGGTACCTGTTTTAAAGTGATTATAAGGACATTGTTATTAAACGTGTCGAATTGTTATATTGTCGGCTGTGAGGAAACCAAAGAAGGTATTATTATAGATCCGGCCTGGGATGGCCAGAGGATACTGGAAAAAGTCGAAGAGCTGGGCTTGCGTATTAAAGCCATCGTCCTTACTCATGGTCATATTGACCATGTCGGGGCACTGCAGGAGGTGCAGGAAGCCACCCGCGCGCCAGTGATGCTACACGCCGATGAGGTCGACGAATTTGATGAATCCATCAAGGAGCTGTCGTACCGCGATACTTTTAGAGCTGCCGAAATTCCTGCCGATCGCCTGTTGCAGGAGGGTGACAAAATAGAAGTGGGCAAGTTAACGCTGGAAGTTATTCATACACCGGGCCACACCAGCGGCAGCATTAGCTTAAAAGCCGCGCCGGATATGGTTTTCACGGGGGATACCCTTTTTGCCGGCTCGATCGGGAGCGTGGGTTCCGAGGAAGGATATGACCAGTTGCTGACGTCTATTCAAACCAAGCTGCTGGTATTTCCGCCGGGAACCAAAATATACCCCGGCCACGGCCCCGGTTCAACAATAGATGTGGAAAAAAGAAACAATCCATTGCTAATGATGCTGTAATTTGGGCGATGAAGGCAATGAAGTTGTTATGGTTGTATTTGCTCCAGGCAAGACGGCAGATCGGCCAGTTTCCCTCTGAAATCCGGCTCATATGATGAGTCCCCTCTGTCGATCAGGTTGTCAATGGTCAGGTAGGTCTTGATCCCCAGGACTGACGCGCTGAGATCTTCATTAGTGTTATTGCCTACCATCAGGGCCTGGGCCCCGGAAAGGCCCATATTTGACAGGAGCTCAGCAAAAAAGCCGGGATTAGGTTTGCAGAAGTGGTACTCTTCATAGGTTGTTATAATTTCCCAGGGAGCGCTATCCACACCTGCCCACTTCATGCGTTCAAGAATAGCGATCCTGGGGAAAATCGGATTTGTGGCCAGTACCAGGCGGTAACCGCACCCGGCCAATTTGTCAACCACTTCTTTTGCCGATGGGGTTGGTTGGGTAAATGACCTTAAGTCTTTATATTCATTGTTGTAAAAGCTATTAAAAACAGGAAGTAAATCCTGCGGGGAATAGTTAGTCCCGAGCAAAAATTGCTCAATGAAGACTTCCTGGTTGGTTTTACCGGGGTTGTTGTCAGTGAGCGCGGCAATTATTGCCCGGCGGAGTGAATTCTTCACCAGGTCCGGCGGCATAATTTCTCTGAAACTATCTGAAAGAGCTTTGATATACTTGCTTAAGAACTCGTCCATATTCATGTGGAGCAGCGTCCCGTCCAGGTCAAAAAAAACAGCTTCTATAACTATAGGTAACACCTGCCTAACTTTAATAGCTAGATAAAACACAGTCTTTGGAGTGTTGCTCTTTAATTAACGGAAACAAAAAAATTTAGTGCTTAAAGCCGCAGCCCGGGCAGTCGCAGGCACTGTCATGTTTTGCTTTTGGTTTGCAGCCTGCTGATTCCAGCGCTGTAACGACCTGGGAGCGGATACCCGCCAGGTAGACCTGACGGAGCCGGTTTTGTTCTTCTTTTTCCTCTTCCGTCAGCATGGTTTCTCTCTGTTTGCGCGCCAGTTCATTGATCCGGTCCAGCAGTTCTTTTGTTATCATTGTCAAATCACCTCACGAACAATATTATACCATTTTAGGCAGGCCCGAATCCAGACTCCTGTAATGTGTCTTTTATGTTCTTTTCTGTAGCAATGAATTGACAAAAAAATAAATTTTTCATAAAATAATGGGCAGAGTTCCTCTATCTTTAAAAAGCGATGACCGGGAAGAGTAAACGCACCTGGTATACGGCAGGGAGGGAAGGCCCCGACTGAAAGCCTTCCTCATAAACAGGCGTTGAAAAACACCCGGGAGCGGCCCCCGAAAGTGATATGTACAAGTAGGCCGGCCCGGCAGCCTCCGTTACAGGCATTAAGGGAAAACATAATTTTCCGAAAAAGGGTGGTACCGCGGGTAGAAATATCCGTCCCTGGCTGTGCTTGATGCATGGCCCGGGTTTTTGTTTTATAAAGGAGGATTTTGATGCTTACAACACGCCCTCGCGGCACTAACGATGTTATTCCGGGAGAAGTGGAAAAATGGCGCTGGGTTGAAAACCAGTTCTTCAAGATTTGTGCCCATTACGGTTATAATGAGATCCGGACACCTGTATTTGAGCATACCGAGCTGTTCCAGCGCGGTGTCGGCGATACCACCGATATAGTGGAGAAAGAAATGTATACCTTTACGGATCGAGGTGGCCGGAGTATTACGCTCAGGCCGGAAAACACCGCTCCCGTGGTAAGAGCCTACCTGGAAAACAAGTTATATGCCGGACCACAGCCGGTTAAGCTTTTTTACAGTGGGCCGATGTTTCGCTACGACAGGCCTCAGGCCGGTCGCTTCCGGCAGTTTCACCAGGTGGGGGCGGAGGTTTTCGGCACTAGTGACCCGGCAGTGGACTCCGAAGTAATCGCAATGATTATGGATTTCTACGGCAGGTTGGGCCTTAAGAACCTGGAACTGCATATCAACAGTGTGGGCTGTCCGGTATGCCGGCCGGTACAGCGCCGGGAGTTGAAAAAATATTTTCAACCCAACCTGGGCGACCTTTGCAAGAACTGCCGGGAAAGGTTTGAAAAAAACCCTTTGCGCATTCTGGACTGTAAAGAACGGCGCTGCGCGGAAGCCGGCGTGAACGCCCCGTCGACGCTCGACTGCCTGTGCCCGGATTGCGCAGACCATTTTGCCCAGGTAAAAAGGCACCTTGATCTTTTAAATATTGCTTATGTGATCGACCGGCGGCTGGTCCGGGGTTTGGATTACTACACGCATACCGCGTTTGAGATTGTGGCCAGGGACATCGGCGCCCAGAGCTCCATTGGCGGCGGTGGCCGTTATAATGGGCTGATAGAGACCTGCGGTGGGCCGCCCACTCCTGGTGTGGGCTACGCCCTTGGTATGGAGCGGATCATCCTGACCATGGAACGGCAGGGGATTGCTATAGACACTTCCGCCAAGTCCGATGTGTTTGTGGTTACAGCCGGGACGGAGGCAGCAGATATGGCTTATAAGCTGCTGTTCGACCTTCGCTCCGCCGGTATCTCAGCGGACAAGGATTACCTGGGACGCAGCCTGAAAGCGCAGATGAAATATGCCGGGAAATCCGGCGCCCATTTTGTGGTGATTATCGGCGCTGAGGAACTGGCACGGGGTACTGCCCTGGTGCGGGACATGAGCACCGGCGAGCAAGAAGAGATATCGACAGACTCAATTGCTGCATATTTTGAACGGATTAAAAACACTTGCAGCCCATGATGTCTTCAGACATATTATTAGGCATTATTTTAGAAGGGGGATCACTTTATATGGATTTTTTAGGTGCTAAAAAACGGAGCCACTACTGCGGTGACCTGAGGATCGGGAACACGGGCGAACAGGTGGTGCTGATGGGATGGGTGCAGACGCGGCGCGATCACGGCGGTTTGATCTTTATCGACCTACGCGACAGAACCGGCTTGATTCAGGTGGTGTTCAGCCCTGATTTTCAAAAAGAAGCTTTTGAGAAGGCCGAAGGCGTGCGCAGCGAATACGTTATCTGCGTAGAAGGAACAGTAAGGGAACGCCCGGATGGGACGGCTAATCCCAGCCTGTCTACGGGACAGGTGGACGTGATGGCTTATGAACTGCTTGTGCTGAACCGGGCCAAGACACCCCCTTTTTATATCGAAGACGGTATCGATGTAGATGAAAACCTCAGGCTGCGCTACCGCTACCTGGACCTGCGCCGGCCTGAGATGCAAGAGGCGCTGATCCTCAGACACCGGGCAGCCAAGTCGGCCCGCGATTATCTGGACGAGAACGGTTTCCTGGAAATTGAAACGCCTGTGTTGACCAAGAGCACGCCGGAGGGGGCCAGGGACTACCTGGTGCCCAGCAGGCTAAACCCGGGCAAATTTTACGCCCTACCCCAGTCGCCGCAGCTTTTCAAGCAGATCCTGATGGTAGCCGGTCTGGACAAATATTTCCAGATAGTGCGCTGCTTCCGGGATGAAGACTTACGGGCCGACCGCCAGCCTGAGTTTACTCAGATCGACATTGAAATGTCCTTCACGGACGACGATAATGTGCTGGAGCTCACAGAGGGTCTGGTCAAAAGAATGTGCCGGGAGACTACCGGCCTTGATGTGGCAGGCCATTTCCCGCGCATTACATACAGCGAAGCGATGGACTGCTACGGTTCAGACAAGCCCGACACCCGCTTCGGCCTGCTACTAAAAGACATTACCGATATAGCCGCTGGCTGCGGTTTTAAAGTTTTCGCCTCTGTCGCTGCTGCCGGCGGGCAGGTAAAGGGGATCAACGCCAAAGGCTGCGCTACTTTCAGCCGGAAGGAGATCGACGACCTGACTGCCTTCGCGGCCATTTATAAAGCCAAGGGGCTGGCCTATTTCATCGTCACTGATGAAGGCGTCAAGTCAGTCATCGCCAAGTTCTTCACCGAGCAGGAGCTTGCGCAGATCATGGCCAGGCTGGAGGCGGAACCGGGCGACCTGCTGCTTTTTGTCGCCGATAAGCCGAACGTGGTAGCCGCCTCCCTTGGAGCACTGCGCCAGCACCTTGCTGAGCGTCTTGGTTTAATACCCGACGGCCTCTACCACTTCCTCTGGGTGATGGATTTCCCCCTTCTGGAGTATGACCAGGAGGAAGGGCGCTACCAGGCCATGCACCACCCGTTTACCGCGCCACGGGAGGATGACCTGCCGCTGCTGGAAAGCGAGCCGGGACAGGTGCGGGCCAAGGCCTATGACCTGGTGCTCAACGGGGTAGAGGTCGGCGGCGGCAGCATCAGGATCCACCGCCGGGATATCCAGGAGAAGATGTTTAACGTCATCGGTATCAGCAGCGAGGAAATTGCGGAAAAGTTTGGGTTTATGCTAGAAGCCTTCGAATACGGCACACCGCCCCATGGAGGCATAGCCATCGGCTTCGACCGCTTGCTCATGCTGCTGGCGGGAAAGAAAACGATCAGGGATGTCATCGCTTTCCCCAAGACCCAGAGCGCCACCTGCCTATTGACCCAAGCGCCCGGTCCGGTTGCTTACAAACAGCTAAAAGAACTGCATATAAAAACAGATTTAAAAAAGGTACAATCCAGTCATTAGCATGGTTATAGAAGTCAGCAGCACGCACTTGTAAAAACCGTTTTGTTGTGGTAACATAAATGAAGTAATAAACGCCCTGCTATGTGCGTGGTCTACCCTGAAGTTTTGTTCCAACACCTTAGAAAAGGGAGCCCGGACTCTGGATGTGGCTTGCACGCCTCTTAACTGAGGAAACATAAATCATCCAGGAGGACACCCACCTGTGAGAGCAGGTTCAAACTTTTGGTGGGCACGGCATTTGTGGGGTTTTAATAAAGCTTAATCGGCAGAGGTTTTCAGTGGTTATATAAGTGCTAAACTGAAAACTTTTGGTTTTTTGGGACTGCCGGCAGGTAATGAATTGACTTTATGTATACACTGTTATGACATTGACAAAGGGTTTTAAAGAAGATTATAATTTGTTTGTAATATTATCTTATTTTTCTAAAATAATCTTATGTTAATACTATGGACAACCAGCGGATAATAATTATGAGAGGGGATGTTTTTTTGGCCGGCAATAAAGTGATTGAAATTAATGATGATAATTTTAAACAGGTTATGGGCGAAGCGAAAGTACCGGTCCTGGTTGATTTTTGGGCGGATTGGTGCGGTCCCTGTAAAATGATTGCTCCTGTTATTGAAGAAATAGCCGAGCAATTTGAAGGTAAAGTGCTGGTGGGTAAACTGAACGTTGACGCAAACCAGACTATGCCGTCTACTTTTGGCGTTATAAGCATACCTACAATAGTATTATTTAAGAACGGTGAGGAGTTGGACCGTTCTATCGGCTATAAAACAAAAGACGAACTGAGCAGTTTTATAAATAATTATTTGTAGGACGGTATGAGAAGAGCGCGTTTAAACGTGCTTTTTTTTTCGCCCCCAAGCGGAGAGCCCGTCCGCGTGCAGGTTTCCGGGCTGATTTTATTTGCGAAGAACAGGAGTTCGTTGTAAAATATAAGCGGGCAGACGCCCTTCAAAGGATTACTGTGCCGGCCTTAAATAGGAGGTGTCCCGGTGAATCTGTTTGAACAAGCTATGGAGAAAAAAATTGTTAAAACCGCGCCGCTGGCTTTGCGGATGAGGCCGCAAACCCTGAATGAATTTGAAGAACAGAGCGGGATTGTAGGCGGAGAAACACTTCTAAGAAAGTCGATAGAAGCGGACAACCTGAGGTCAGTCATATTTTTCGGGCCGCCCGGTACCGGTAAAACCACACTGGCCAGAATAATAGCCGGCATGACCAAGTGCCGGTTTGAAACGATAAATGCCGTGATGGCAGGCGTTGCTGATATCAGGCGGGTGGTAGAGGAAGCCAGGGGAAACCGTTCCCTTTATGACGAAAAGACAATTCTTTTCATTGATGAGATCCATCGCTTTAACAAGGCTCAGCAAGACGCCCTGTTACCTTTTGTTGAAAACGGCCTGATTACTCTGATCGGCTCCACCACGGAAAACCCCATGTTTACTGTAAACCGCCCGCTGCTTTCCCGTTCGCAGCTTTACCGCTTCGAGCTCCTTTCCCGGGAAGCTCTGATAAAAATACTTTTAAGAGCGCTCAAGGACGAGGAAAAAGGCTTGGGAAGCTATCAGACCGAGGTTTCCCCGGAAGCGCTGGAGCATCTGGCCGGGGTGGCCAACGGGGATGCCAGGGCTGCTTTGAACGCCCTAGAGTTAGCTGTTCTTACCACTCCGCCGGACGCTGAAGGAAAAAGGCTTATATCGCTGGCAGTCGCGGAAGAAGCTGTCCAGAAGCGGGTCCTCAAGTATGACCGGGCAGATGAACACTATGACGTGATATCCGCATTTATCAAAAGTATGCGGGGTTCCGACCCGCACGCCACCCTTTACTGGTTGGCCAGGATGCTGTATGCCGGGGAAGATCCCGCGTTTATCAGCCGGCGGATTATGATCCACGCGGCTGAGGATGTCGGCCTGGCAGACCCCCAGGCGCTTGTAGTGGCTGTCGCCGCCGCTCAGGCAGTGGAAAGGATCGGCATGCCTGAGGCCCGGATCATACTAGCCGAAGCCGCCCTTTATATCGCGGCCGCCCCTAAAAGCAATGCGGTGGTCAGAGGCATCGGCGCGGCTATGTCAGCCGTTGAAAAAGAAAGAGCGGAACCGGTGCCGCCTCATTTAAGGGGAACCGGCTATAAAGGGGCGGCAGAACTGGGTGCCGGCCGGGGCTACAAATACCCGCACGATTATCCGGATGCTTTTGTCAAACAGGCCTACCTGCCGGATAACATGGCCGGTAAAATATTTTATGATCCTTCTGGCAATGGCTTTGAAACGGAGATAAAAAGAAGAATGGACAAAAAAATTTTTTAATTTTGATGAATTGAATTTATTTAACCGGGTACAATACTATCACAAGGGTCCGTAATGGCCGAGCCCAGACTGTTACAGGGTCAAAAGGCTCTGTAATAGTCGGCCAAAGATTAATATCAGGTCGTAATGGCTTGATATTAGTCGGCGGGCAGACTGGTAGGTGTTCCGGCAGGTTCTGCAGCAGTCCGAACGATTGTTGCAGGGTCGTAAGGGATGTCTGCTGGTCGAGCTAAGATTATCATGGGTGTCGGATGCTGATTTTATTTAGCCTGAGGTCTGTAGCAGTTGAAAGATTGCTGTAGGCTTCCTAGATATCCATGATAGTCGAGCAAAGGTCATTATGGGTTCCGTAATGGTCTATGGCAGTCGAAAGATTGTCTTAGGCTATGTAGGGATGCATAGTGGCTGTAGCGTAGGTCATTGCGGGCTCTTAACATAGAAACCTTCCTCTTTGGAGGAAGGTTTCTTATTTTTTTTGAAATTGACAATACCCTAGTGCCATGCTATGATATGCCTTGAAAATGATTAGAAAAGGGTGTGATTATTTGCGGCTTTCCACCAGGGGACATTATGGCCTGAAAGCAATGTTCGATTTGGCTCAAAATTATGGCTCAGGCCCTATTTCTCTAAAGACTGTGGCGGAACGCCAAAACCTTTCGGATCACTACCTTGAACAACTTATCGCTATGCTCAGGAAAGCCGGTTTGGTAAAAAGCATGCGCGGGGCTAAGGGAGGTTATTTCCTGGCCCGGGAACCCTCAAAAATAAAAGTAGGTGATGTTATCCGTGCTCTGGAAGGTCCTATTGCGCCAGTACACTGTGTCAGCGAAAAAGATCCCGGCAGCTGTAACGAAGCCGATTACTGTATAACAAGAACAGTATGGGTGAGAGTCAGGGACGGTCTTGCTGAACTGCTCGACTCCATTACTCTGGCAGATTTATGCCTGAAGGCCGAAGAGACCAACAAGTGCTAGCGAATAAAAAGCTCTAAGAGGAGGTATGGTAATGTATACAGAAAAAGTTATGGACCATTTTGAAAACCCAAGGAATGTTGGGGAAATGGCTGACGCAAACGGCATTGGAGAAGTGGGCAACGCGACTTGTGGTGATATCACCAAGATATATCTGAAGGTTGAGGATAACATTATTAAGGATATAAAATTTAAAACTTTTGGCTGTGCCGCAGCTGTAGCCTCAAGCAGCATGCTTACAGAAATGGCAAAGGGAAAAACTATTGAGGAAGCATTAATAATTACTGACCAGATGGTAGCAGAAGAACTGGACGGCCTGCCGCCGCAAAAAATGCATTGCTCCAACATGGCAGCGCAAGCTATGCACGTTGCAATTGAGGATTACAGAAAAAAACAAGGTGCGTGATCCTTTGACAGATAAAAAAAAGGTTATTGTTGCTATGAGCGGCGGGGTAGACAGTTCTGTCACCGCCGCCCTGTTATTAGAGCAGGGTTATGATGTGTCTGGTGTCACGATGCAGATTTGGGATAACAGCCAGGCTGACAACGGGGATGAGCACTGCGGCTGCTGTTCCCTGACTGCCGTTGAGGATGCTAGGAGTGTGGCCGTCAAACTCGGCATACCTTTTTACGTTATGAATTTTCGCGGTATTTTTGAAGAAAAGGTAATTGATTATTTTACGGGCGAATACCTGCGGGGGCGCACTCCCAATCCCTGCATTGCTTGCAATAAACATGTGAAATTTGCGGCGCTGCTTGATCGGGCGCTGAGCTTGGGCGCTTATTACATAGCCACCGGTCATTACGCCAGACTGGAATTCAGTAAAAAATACGGGCGTTACACGGTGCGACGGCCGGCTGACCGGAAAAAGGATCAGACCTACGTGCTGTACGGTCTGACTCAGCGCCAGCTCGCCCATACTTTAATGCCCCTGGGGGAATATACCAAGGATCAGGTGAGAAAACTGGCTGCGGATATTGGCCTGCGGGTGGCAGATAAGGCTGAAAGTCAGGAAATTTGCTTTGTGCCGGACGATAATTACCGTAATTTTTTGCGTGAAAAGACGAAGGATATCAAACCCGGTTCCTTTGTAAATATGCGGGGGGAGATTATCGGGGAGCATAAGGGCATACCCTTTTATACCATCGGCCAGCGCAGAGGTCTCGGCATCTCTGCGGGTGAAAGGCTTTACGTGACAAAGATTGACCCTGATCATAACACCATTACTCTGGGGCCGGAAGAAGCGCTCCATGGTTCTGACTTAATCGCGGAAGATATTAACATGATCCTATATGATAAACTGGTCGACCAGGTGGAATTTGAGGCGCAAATCCGCTACAACGGCCGGCCGGCGCCTGCTACTGTAGTACCTCTGACCGACGGCCGCCTGAGTGTACATTTTCACAGGCCGCTGCGTTCGATTACTCCCGGTCAGGCGGTGGTTTTTTACCAGGGCGAATACCTGGTCGGCGGTGCCACGATTTCCTCCGCCGAATAATTGGGGTTATCGGGGGGGGACGGGTTGTTGACACAGGCAAGACACATCTCGTAAAGTTGTCAACAACCGTCCCCCTGATAACCCTGACATTCCCTTCTCCAAAAAAACTTCTTTGCTTCACCCTCACAAGAGGGTGTTTCTGGTTAAATCGCATTAATTATAAATGATGTGGACATAATAGCAGATAAAGCTTGAGAAGGCCGTATTATTTAAGTTTTGGGAGGACGACTCAATTTGAAATGCCCGGTTTGCGGCGGAAAAGCCAACGGAAAGGTCGGTGTCGACCAGTATTACTGCTGGGATTGCTGTGTGGAATACCGCATAAATAAAGAAGGTGTACAGATTTACGAATTAGCTGAGGACGGGAGTCTGGTCGCACTGGACCCGCAAAATGAATTCTTATTATAAATTTAACTGGAGGTGAATTTTTGTGCGGACTAATTTTTGGAGGGGCGTTATGGCCGGCAGCATCATCGGGGCGGCGCTCAGTATGATGGTGGGAGATCGCCGCGGTCATATCAGTAAAGCTGCGGTGGGCAGAGGCGCCAGAGAAGCCAGGAGCAAGGCGTACAGAGTACTAAGGGGTGTTTCAAAATCGGTAAACAGCCTGATTAAATGATGAAATAAGTGGGGAGAATAAAATCTCCTCATTTTTTTCATGGTGGTGAGTTTACTGGCCTGGTGGAAAGAAAAAAAATTATTACGTTTGTCAATATTAGCAGCCCTGGTGGTAGCTGTTGTTTATTTACTATACCTGCTGCGGGGGTTGTTCATTTCGTTTGCCCTGGCAATCCTGCTGTCCTACATGATTAACCCTATAGTAGACGCCATCAGCAAAAGATGTGCCCCGCGAGCTGCCGCCATCCTCTGGGCTTACTTGGCCTTATTCCTGGTCATGACCGGTTTTCTCATGTACGGCTTTCCTCTAATCATTACTCAATTGAACAGCCTGATGGACACGATACCGCTGTATACGCTGCAGGCTAAAGAGCTTCAGGAGCGGTACTCTGATCTGGGGATGTCTGACGGTTTGAAAAAGGTTTTTGATGAAAGGATCCACTGGCTGGAGGATATCCTCCTTGAGCAGGTCAGAAATATCCTTGCCGCTATTGTGGGGATGGTCGGCAGCATCTTCAAAATATTGCTGGCCCCTGTTTTGTCCTTCTATATCCTCAGAGACCTGGAATTAATTAGAGTAAAAGCTCTATCCCTATTACCGGTGAGCTGGAGGGACGAGGCTGTGGACCTTTTCCAGGAGATCGACCAAGTGCTGGGAAGTTTTATTAAAGGATATTTACTGGTGGCCGCCATAGTGGGGGGAATGACCGCGGTTGTGATGGCGCTGCTAGGTATTGATTTTGCCCTGATGCTGGGCTTGTTTGCCGGGTTGACTGAGCTGATACCTTATTTTGGCCCTATTATCGGCGCTGTTCCTGCAGTTTGTCTGGCCCTGCTGGAATCAAAATGGCTGGCGGTGAAAGTCGCAGCCGCCTTTCTCATTATCCACCAACTGGAAAGTAGTATCATCTCCCCCAAAATTCTGGGAGACAAAGTGGGACTGCACCCGCTGGCTGTGATTTTAAGCCTGCTAGCGGGGGGGGAGTTGTATGGACTGACCGGTATGCTTTTAGCCGTACCGGTTGCGGCGATGCTCAGGGTCATCGTCAATTTTGTTTTCCGGAAAACAATCGCCTGGCTATAGCGGAACGGGGACACACCTCATCTTGCGGGTATTCCTTTATGGTCGAGGAATGTCCCCGATTAGAATGGCTGGATAAATCCCGCTCTACGGCGGAAACGATCACACCACCTGTATGTGCGACTTCAGTCGCACACTGGCTAATTGTGTTTGACCTTTACAGGAACATTTTGTATAATTATAACGCGAAAATAAAGATAAAAAGGCTGGTTTTACAATTGATGACGGGTAATGAAATCAGAGAGAGTTACCTTAAGTTTTTTGAAAGCAAAGGGCATAAAATACTGCCCAGCGCTTCCCTCATACCTGTAAATGATCCAAGTATTTTATGGACGGCTGCAGGGATGGTACCTTTTAAGCCGTTTTTTACAGGCGCGGCCAAACCGGACTATCTCAGGGTGACCACCTGCCAGAAATGCCTCCGCACGCCGGATATTGAAGCAGTAGGAAGGACCGCGCGGCACCATACTTTTTTTGAAATGCTCGGTAATTTTTCCTTTGGTGATTATTTTAAAGAAAGCGCCATCCCCTGGGCCTGGGAGTTCGTTACCGAGCACCTGCGCCTGTCGCCGGACAAGTTGTGGATCACCATTTACCTTGATGATGACGAATCTTTTGACATCTGGCATAAGGTTGTAGGCCTCCCCGCCGAACGGATTGTCAGGCTGGACAAAGACACCAATTTCTGGGAAATAGGTGTGGGGCCTTGCGGCCCGTGTTCAGAAATATATGTAGACCTGGGTGCGGAAAGGGGCTGCGGCACACCCGACTGTGCCGTAGGCTGCGACTGCGATCGTTACCTGGAAATTTGGAATCTAGTGTTTATACAGTATTTCCGGGACGAAGAGGGCCATTACATACCACTGGCCAGTAAGGGCATTGATACGGGATTTGGTCTGGAACGGGTGGCTTCAGTGCTCCAGGGTGTGCCCTCAAACTTTGACACCGACTTGCTCAGGGAGATTATGGACTATACAGCCGGGTTGTTCGGCTTGGAGTACGGTCGGGAAAACAAGGTCGATGTTGCTTTAAAAGTGATCGCGGATCACTGCCGGGCGATAACCTTTGCCATCACCGACGGTGCGCTGCCGTCCAACGAAGGCAGGGGATATGTAATCAGGCGCCTGTTGCGGCGGGCGGCGCGTTTTGGACGACTGCTCGGTATTCAAGAACTCTTTCTCTACAAGGTGAGCGGGGCAGTCGTGCGCCAGATGGCCAGAGCCTACCCGGAACTGGCTGAACGGCAGGACCACGTGCTCAGCGTCATCCACAACGAGGAGAAACGTTTTTCAGAAACACTGGCTCAGGGCACTGATTTGCTGAACCGGCTGATGGACGAAGCGAAAAAGCAGGGCAGCTCCGTTATACCTGGCGCTGATGCTTTCAAGCTTTATGACACATACGGCTTTCCCCTGGAACTGACGCAGGAAATGGCGGAGGAACAGGGATTTACAGTGGACACGGACGGTTTCGGCCGGGCCATGGAAGACCAGCGGCAGCGGGCGCGCAGCGCCAGGCAGGAAACCGAATATATATCAGAGCAGGACCACCTCTTTAATAAACTACGTGAAGAAATGGGAGAGACTAATTTTGTCGGCTACAATACCCTGGCGGCCAGGGCCAGCGTGCAAGGGGTCTTGCGAGACGGGCAAAGGGTAGAATCAGCTCAGGCCGGGGAAGAAGTGGAATTCATCCTGGACGTCACACCCTGCTATGCCGAGTCCGGCGGGCAGGTGGGCGACCATGGGCGCCTGACCGCCCCTGCTTTGGAAGTGGAAATTTTCGAAGTAACCAGGCCGGTGGAGAACTTTATCGTGCACCGCGGCAGGGTCATAAAAGGCGTATTGCGCGAGCACGACCAGGTGTCGGTAGAGGTAGACATGGCCAGGAGGATGGCCACCTGCCGCAACCACTCGGCCACCCATCTGCTGCACAAAGCCCTAAAAATGGTCCTGGGCGATCATGTTAACCAGGCCGGCTCGCTGGTGGAACCAGGCCGGCTGCGCTTCGATTTTACCCATTACACAGCGATAGCACCTGGGGAAATGAAAAAAATCGAGGAAATAGTAAATAACTCTGTTTTAAATGACTTAAACATAGATGTTTTTGAGACCTCCGTGGACGAAGCCAGAGCCATGGGCGCGGCGGCCCTTTTCGGTGAAAAATACGGCGAGCGGGTTAGAGTGATCAAGATGGGTGATTTCAGCCTGGAGCTTTGCGGCGGCACTCATCTTAAGAATACGGCCGAGGTCGGCTTGTTTAAACTGGTGGCGGAAAGCAGCGTAGGCGCCGGCCTGCGCCGGGTAGAGGCGGTCACAGGGCAGGCGGCCCTGCACTATGTGAATGCCAGGGAAGATCAGCTGGCTGAGATAACCAGGCTGGTAAAGGCAGCGCCGCACGAAGTTGTCCGCCGGGTGGAGGGACTGTTGGAGAGCAACAGGGAACTGGAAGCTGAGAACGAAACACTCCAGGCCAGGCTGGCCAAATATCAGGTACATGATTTGATTAACCGCGTAAAACTGGTTAAAGGGATCAAGGTGCTGGCCGGTCAGGCCGCAGCGCCGGATATGGACAGCCTGCGCGGTATGGTGGACCTCCTGCGGGATAAGGTTGAATCAGGAGTAATCGTACTGGGCAGCACTGCCGGCGATAAAGTGAACCTAGTGGCTGCGGTTACAAAAGATTTGCTGAAAAGTGGGTTGCACGCCGGAAAACTGATCAAAGAAGTCGCCGCGGTGGTAGGCGGCGGTGGCGGCGGTCGGCCCGAAATGGCCCAGGCTGGCGGCAAAGACCCGTCCCGGCTGAATGAAGCCATAGAAAAAACTTATCAGGTTGTGGCGGATCAGATCAGGGAAAATTAAAAAAACCCGGCAGCGTATGCCCCACCGGGTTTTAAGTATATTAATTATATATCAATATCTAGAATCATGGCAATTTCCTCACAATTGGGGAACTTCGGGCAGTTAACACATTCCTTCCAAACCTTTTGCGGGAGGGAATCTTTTTCTACAATTATAAAACCGCATTTGGCAAAGAAGCCGTCCTGATAGGTCAGGACAAAGAGCCGTGGTATAGCCAGATCGCGCGCTTCGTCGATAAATTTGCTGACCAGGCCGTGTCCGATCCCTTTCCTCGCGTACTCAGGCGCCACAGCCAAGGCTCTGATCTCGGCCAGATCTTTCCAGGTAATATGTAGTGAGCCGGCTCCGATCACCCTGTCCTGATCTTCCGCGACGGTGA